>MICJ01000056.1:8705-15854 GCA_001830835.1 Syntrophobacterales bacterium GWC2_56_13
TCGACGATGTTTTTGAGCGACTTGGACATTTTCTCCGTCTTGCCGATCGCGACCTCCTGGCCGCAATGCGTGCATTTCCCCTCCCGGACCTCGTCCGGGAAGCGGTAGCCGTGTTCCGGACAGCGCATCGTCTCCTTGCAGACCATCCCCTGGGTGAGGAGGTTCTGGAAGGGTTCATCCGCGCCCAGGACTCCGAAATCCCGGAGCATCTTCGTGTAGAACCGAGCGTAAAGCAGATGGAGGATCGCATGTTCGATGCCGCCGATGTACTGATCCACCGGCATCCAGTAGTCGATCTTTGCCCGGTCCAGGCCCGGCTTGGCGTCGTGATGAGCAGAACAGAAGCGGTCGAAGTACCAGGAGGATTCGACGAAGGTGTCCATTGTATCGGTCTCACGCCGCGCCGGCTTCCCACAGCAGGGGCAGGTCGTCTCGACAAAGGGTTTGTGTCTGGCGAGTGGCGGTCCTCCCTCGCCGGTCAATTCCACATCCCTGGGCAGGACGACGGGAAGGTCCTTCTCGGGTACCGGAACGGTTCCGCACTCCTCGCAGAGCACTATTGGGATGGGAGCGCCCCAGTAGCGCTGACGGGAGATGCCCCAGTCTCGCAGGCGGTACTGGACCGTCTTTTTCCCCCGGCCGGTCGCTTCGAGGTGATCGGCGATCGCGTCAAGGGCCTTGAGATTCTCCATTCCGTCGAAGGGGCCGGAATTGACGAGGACGCCTTCGCCCACATAGGCCTCGGTCATGGTCTGGACGTTAAGGGCCCGGTCGGGGGGCTGGATGACGACAATCAGCGGCAGGTTGAACTTCCTGGCAAACTCAAAGTCGCGCTGATCGTGGGTCGGAACGCCCATGACGCAGCCGGTACCGTAATCGGCAAGGACGAAGTTAGCGGTATAGATCGGCATTTTGTGGCTTGTGACCGGGTTCAGGCAGTACGTGTCGAGGAAGAGGCCCTCCTTCTCGTAATATTCGGATGTCCTCATCTTCTTGTCCTGCTTCTTGATCTTATCCACGAAATCGCGGACGGCCGCTTCGCAGTCCTTTCCCTGGACCAGATCCATGACGAGGGGGTGTTCGGCGGCGACCAGCATGAAAGTGGCGCCGAAGATC
The DNA here is from genome assembly GCA_001830835.1 of Syntrophobacterales bacterium GWC2_56_13. Classification (GTDB taxonomy): domain Bacteria; phylum Desulfobacterota; class Syntrophia; order Syntrophales; family UBA5619; genus JAKAFS01. The sequence goes on from MICJ01000056.1 coordinate 9,822, forward strand.
GTGTCCTGGCGAGTCGTGAAGACCGGGATTGCGCCTTTGCCGTCGGCCATCAGGAAGGATGCCTCGCAGCCGTAGCTCTTCCCGATCCAGTTTCTCTGCATCGTGAGGACCCGCTCGGGCCAACCCGGAAGCCGGTCGCAGTAATCCAGGAGCTCTTCGACATAGGCGGTGATCCGGAAGAACCACTGGTTCAGGTACTGCTCTCCCACCTCCGATTCGCATCGCCAGCAAAGGCCAGCCTCAACCTGCTCGTTGGCGAGGACCGTCTGGCACTGCGGACACCAGTTCACCGTGGAGCTCTTCTTGTAGGCGAGCCCCTTCTCGTACATCCAGAGGAAGAAGAGCTGCTCCCATTTGTAATATTCGGGTTCGCAGGTCGCGATCTCCCGGTCCCAGTCGTAGCTGAAGCCCATCCTTTTGAGCTGGCGTCTCATGTTTTCGATGTTTTCATGAGTCCAGGCGGAGGGATGGATGCCGTGTTCGATGGCGGCATTTTCCGCCGGCATGCCGAAGGCGTCCCACCCCATCGGATGGAGGACGTTGAAACCCTTCATCCGCTTGTACCGGGCGACAACGTCGCCAATCGTGTAGTTCCGTACATGGCCGATATGGATCCGGCCGGAGGGGTAGGGGAACATCTCCAGCAGATAATATTTCTTCCTGGCCGGGTCTTCATTGACCTTGAAGACCTGCTTTTCCTCCCAGTGTTTCTGCCACTTCTCTTCAATCTCCGACGGGTTGTACTTTCTGTCCATGCATCACTCCACTTATTTTTTTATCTGAATCCTTATCGCCGGGGGTGTCCGTGATGTCTGCCGTCCGGTCCTCGGGTGAATGGATCTCGATATCCGCCCCTCCGGCATGCTGCCGGAAAAGATCAACCCCCCGGCGGGTGTCGCGGGTGTGATCGGGCTCCCCCGGTATTTCCAGAATCACGGTCGGGAGCTTCTCCGGGGCCCGCCCAAAACCGTCAAAAATTCCCGTGAGCAGGGCTTCGGTCATCCCGTCCAGATTCAGAGGACCCCGGCCGGCGGCCGGTACGGGGAGGGCAAGGTCTGTCGCTCCGATCCCGATTATGGTCCGGGCTATCTCGTAACCGGCGTTGTAAAGCTTGTCGTAGGTCAGTTCGGAAAGCGCGCCCAAACCGAACATCAGGAGCCGGGAGACACGGATGCGCTCGGGAAAGGCGCAGGCAAGCTTTTCGAGAAAAATTCCGGATATCCTGCCCCCGGCGATCGCATTGGAGATCATCCCGTTGAGACGCCAGTCCACCAGACCGCAATAACCCCTCGGCGGTCTTTCATCAGAAAAGAATCCGAGAATCAGGGTGTCATGGTTCAGGGCATCCGGTGAGGCTGTGGTTATCTTGATTTTCATCCTTATTCCGCAGCCTTCCGTACAGGGCGTCCAGAATGCCGTTGATAAATGCGCCCGAATTTTCGGAACCGTAAACTTTTCCGAGGTCGATGGCCTCGTTGAGCGTGACCTTTGGTGGGATGTCCCGGCAGAACAGAAGTTCGTAAACGGCCATCCGCAGAATGCTCTTGTCCACGCGGGACATCCTGGCGATGGTCCAGTTTTCGGAGCTGTCGCTGATCAGGCTGTCGATCTGTTCCCGGTTGTTCCAGGCGCCTTCGATCAGCAGGGAAGAGAATTTCCTGGCTTCTTCCGACGCTTCAAAATTCGCCCAGAAGAGCTCGATGGCCTCACCAAGGCCGATCATCTGAACGTCAAGCTCATAAAGAACTTGAAGGGCAACTTCTCTTGCCTTGCGCCTTTGGTGCATGCATCCCTCGGATCTGCGTCTGGAAATAAGGGAATTGGATTACGCCCGGCTATATTACAGTTTTCTGAAAAGATCAACCATCTCGATGGCCGACATGGCGGCATCCCAGCCCTTGTTCCCCGCCTTGGCGCCCGCCCGTTCGATCGCCTGCTCGATGGTGTCCGTCATCAGGACGCCGAAGGCCACAGGCACCTCGGTCTCCAGCCCCACACCGGCAATCCCCTTGGAGACCTCGGCGCTGATGTACTCGAAATGGGGCGTGGCGCCGCGGATCACGGCGCCGAGACAGATCACGGCGTCGAAGCGCCCGCTCTTCGCCATTTTCTTTGCCGTGAGCGGCAGTTCGAAGGCGCCGGGGACCCGGACGAGCTGGATCTCCTTTTCATCCGCTCCCGCCCGCGTCAGGGCGTCGATGGCCCCCTCGATCAGCCGGCCGCTGATGAAGTCGTTAAAACGGCTGGCCACGATCCCGAACCTCATTCCCTTGGCGACGATTTTCCCCTCGATGATTTTCGGCATGTCTCATTCTCCTGAAAAAATCAGTTTACCCGGAAGAAGGCCCGGGGGCCTTCCGCCCTTCTTAGACCTTCAAGAAATGTCCCATCTTCTGCCTTTTAGTCTGGAGGTACTGGATGTTGTTTTCGGTCGGCCGGATCTCGATCGGGACGCGTTCAGTGATGGTCAGACCGTATCCGTCGAGACCGACGAGCTTCTTGGGGTTGTTCGTGAGCAGCCGCATCTTCCGGACCCCGATGTCGGCCAGGATCTGGGCGCCGATTCCATAATCACGGAGGTCCTCCTTGAAGCCGAGGGCGATATTGGCCTCCACCGTGTCCTTGCCGTGCTCCTGCAGTTCATACGCCTTGATCTTGTTGACGAGACCGATCCCGCGGCCCTCCTGGTGCATGTAGACGATCACCCCCTTGCCGGCCTCCTCCACCATCTTAATAGCCCTGTGGAGCTGGGCGCCGCAGTCGCACCGTTCGGAGCCGAAGACGTCGCCCGTCAGGCATTCCGAATGGACGCGGACGAGGACCTCGTCCTCAGGCGTGATATCGCCCTTGATGAGGGCCACGTGCTTCATCTCGTCCACATCGTTTTCATAGACGATCAGCTTGAATTCGCCGCCGTACCGGGTCGGGATCGTGGCGGTCGCCGCCCGGCGGATCAGGGACTCGTGCTGCATCCGGAAATCGATCAGGTCCGCGATCGTGACGATCTTCAGTTCGTGCTCCTTCACAAAGATCTCTAGATCGGGCATGCGGGCCATCGTTCCGTCGTCTTTCATGATCTCGCAGATGACGCCGTTCGGTTTCAGGCCGGCGAGGCGGGCCAGATCGACGGAACCTTCCGTCTGGCCGGTCCTCACCAAGACTCCGCCTTTTTTGGCGCGAATGGGGAAGATGTGGCCGGGACTGACCAGGTCCTCCGGCTTCGCGTCATCGGCCACGGCAGCCAGGATCGTCGTGGCCCGATCCGCCGCCGAGATCCCGGTGGTGACCCCCTGCTTTGCCTCGATGGAGACCGTGAAGGCGGTGCCGAAGGTGGAGCGGTTGTCCCGGACCATCGGCAGCAGGCGGAGCTTGTCCGCGTGCTCTTCGGTCATGGTGAGGCAGATCAGGCCCCGGCCGTACCTGGCCATGAAATTGATCGCCTCCGGCGTGACGAACTGAGCCGCCATGCAGAGATCGCCCTCATTTTCCCGGTCCTCGTCGTCGACCAGGATGACCATCCTGCCGCTGCGTATATCGACGAGAGCTTCCTTGATGCTGCTGACGCTCATTGTATCTCCTATTTCAAAAACCCGTGTCGGGCGAGAAGGTCCAGATCGACCCCCCCGGCGGAACCAGCCTTGGCCCCCGCCGTACTTTCCATTTCCTTCCCGGCGAAAATCAGTTTTTCCAGATGCCTGGCCAGGATGTCCGTTTCTATGTTCACCGAGTCGGACACTGCTTTAAACCCCAGTGTCGTGCCGGCGGCCGTATGGGGGATGATGTTAACATAAAACCTGTTTTTTTCACAGCGATTGACGGTCAGGCTGATGCCGTCCACCGTGATCGACCCCTTGGCGACGATATACCGGTCGAGTCCCGGATCGATCTCGAAGCCGAAAACGACGGACCTCGAACGGGGCGTCTTCTCCAGAATCTTTCCCACGCCGTCCACATGGCCAAGGACGATGTGCCCTCCGAGGCGGTCCCCGACGCGCAGGGACAGCTCCAGGTTGACGCGGTCGCCCGTCCTGACGATTTTTAGCGTCGTCCGGGAAAGGGTTTCCGCCGACACATCCGCCGTGAAAGCGTCGCCGCTCTTGTCGGTCACGGTCAGGCACGCACCGTTGACGGCGATACTGTCTCCAATCCGGACGTCGCCAAGATCCAGGGATGTATCGACCTCCAGCATGGCGTCTTCTCCCCGGCGGATCAGGCGCCGGACGGTTCCCATCGCGGCCACGATTCCCGTGAACACCCTTCAGCCCTCCTTATTTCCTCCCTCCCCATCCTTTCTGGCATGGAGGAGGTCTTTCAATTCCTCCAGGAAGTCGCTTACATCCCGGAACTGACGGTAAACCGACGCAAACCGGACGTAGGCGACGCCGTCGAGGGTCTGGAGTTCCCGCATGATATTTTCGCCGATGACCGAGGAGGGGATCTCCTTCCCCTGGAATTCCTGGCAGGCCCGCTCGACATTGTCCACCAGGGTTTCGATGGCATCCGTGCTGATGGGACGCTTCTCGCAGGCCTTCTTGATCCCGGCGCGGATCTTCGTCCGGTCGAAGGGTTCCCGGCGGCCGTCCTTCTTGACGACCATCGGCAGGACCTCTTCGACGAATTCGTAGGTGGTGAAGCGCTTGCCGCAGCCGAGACACTCCCGCCGCCGCCGGATGGCGTCGCCGTCCTTGCTGATCCGGGAATCGATCACCTTGTTTTCGCCGTGGGCGCAGAACGGACATTTCATCGCCGGAGCACCTCGATCCCCGCCTCTGCCAGCATCTCTTCAGCGAGGCCGTCTCGGTAATCCCCCCCGACCACGATCCGGACGATGCCGGCGTTGATGATCATCTTGGCGCAGATGGTACAGGGTTGGTTCGTGCAATAGAGGGTTGCCCCCTTCACGCTGACGCCGTGCAGCGCCGCCTGGATGATCGCGTTCTGCTCGGCGTGCAACCCCCGGCAGAGCTCATGGCGTTCTCCCGAGGGGATGTGGTTCTGCTCCCTAATGCAGCCGATCTCCAGGCAGTGGCGGAGCCCCGAAGGAGCACCGTTGTAGCCAGTCGAGAGTATACGCCGGTCACGGACCAGGGCGGCGCCGACGCGACGCCGCTGACAGGTGGCGCGTTTGGCCACGAGCCCGACGATATCCAGGAAATAATCATCCCAGGCGGGTCTCCCTGATTCCGTGCCGCCGCTCAGTCCTTCTCCCTGTCGGTTCCCTTCCATCTCCCGCGCCCCACTGGACCATTTTTTACCGAGTCTCTACCTGTTTTCACGGATCCTTTCCGGGTAGAGCGGGAATCGTTCACAGAGGGATTTGACCTCTTCCCGGATCTCCGTTAGATGCTTTTCATCATGGATATGCCGGAGCACTTCGGTAATAAAACCGGCGATCCGCTTCATCTCCGCCTCTTTCATCCCTCTCGTGGTGATGGCGGGCGTACCGATGCGGATGCCGCTCGTTTCCTCGGCCCCCTTCGTGTCGAAGGGGATCCGGTTTTTATTGATCGTGATGCCCGTCCTGTCCAGGGTCTCCTGCGCCTTTTTGCCGGTGACGCCGAGATCGGTCAGGTCGATGAGCAGAAGGTGGTTGTCCGTGCCGCCGGAAACGAGCCGGAAGCCGGCCGCCAGCAGTTCGTCCGCGAGGGTTTTTGCGTTTTTCACGATCTGGGCCTGATAACGCCGGAAATCGCCGGTGAGAGCCTCTTTGAACGCCACCGCCTTGGCGGCGATGATGTGCATGAGGGGGCCGCCCTGCATCCCCGGGAAAATCTTTGCATCCACAGCCTGGCCGAATTTCCGCTTGCACATGATGAGTCCCCCGCGGGGGCCCCGCAGGGTCTTATGGGTGGTCATCGTGACGAATTCGCAGTTGGGCACCGGCGACGGATGGATACCGGCGGCGATGAGTCCGCCGATGTGGGCGATGTCGGCCATGATCAGCGCCCCGATCTGGTCGGCGATGGTTCGGAACTTCTCATAGTCGATGGTCCGGGGATAGGAGCTGGCGCCGACGACGATGATTTTCGGCCG
>MICJ01000056.1:15910-24168 GCA_001830835.1 Syntrophobacterales bacterium GWC2_56_13
CCACCCCGTAAAAAACGCCGCGATAGAACTGTCCCGAGAAACTGGCCGGGCTCCCGTGCGAGAGATGGCCCCCGTGGGAGAGGTTCATTCCCAGGATCGTATCCCCCGGTTCGAGGACCGTGAAATATACGGCCATGTTGGCCTGAACGCCCGCATGCGGCTGGACGTTCACATATTCCGCCCCGAAGAGCTTCTTGCACCGTTCGATGGCCAGCCGCTCCACGATGTCGACGAACTCGCATCCCCCGTAGTACCGTCGGCCGGGATAGCCTTCGGCATACTTATTGGTCATGACGCTTCCCTGGGCCTCCAGGACGGCCTCGCTGACGAAGTTCTCTGAAGCGATCATCTCGAGTTTCCCAACCTGTCTCCTGGTCTCCTGCCGGATGGCCTCTGCGACCTCCGGGTCGGCCTCCATTAAATAGGACATGAATTTTATTTTCTCCTGATCTTTATCATTCCTGGCGCATGCACCCTGCGGACGCCGATTTTTTTACATGCGTTTATAATCCTGTCTTTCCGGACAATCTTAATTCAGTTTCTCCGATTTTATCGAGACGCCGCTGATGGCGTCCCCCCTCAAACGGTGTCGTCAGCCATGTCCGGACGATCTTCATCGCCGTCTCCGCATCCGTTTTCCTCCCCGCAAGAACCAGGATATTGGCGTCGTTGTGCATCCGACTGATGCGCGCCTCCTCTTCGTCGCGGCAGAGGGCGGCCCGTACGCCTGGGAAACGGTTGGCGACCATCGACATCCCCACGCCGGTGCCGCAGATCAGTATCCCCCTCGGGAAAACTCCAACGGAAACCGCTTCGGCCACTTTCGCTGCGAAATCGGGATAGTCCACGGCCCTCTCGCTGTCCGTCCCGGCGTCGGCGACGGCAAGTCCCATCTCCGCGAGGAAGGGCTTGAGCGCCTCCTTGAGTGGGTAGCCGGCATGATCCGCGCCGATGATGATCTTTTCCGCGTTCATACTCTACCTCTCGAATTTCCTGAAGATCAGCACTGCATTCACCCCGCCGAAACCGAAGGTGTTGGACATGGCAGTGCGGATCTCCATTTTTCTCGCCTGGTGGGGAACGTAGTCCAGATCGCAGGCAGGATCCGGGTTGTCCAGGTTGATCGTCGGCGGGAGTATCCCCTCGCCGATCGCCTTCAGGGCCAGGATCGCCTCCAGGCCGCCGGTCGCGCCAAGGAGATGGCCGGTCATCGATTTGGTCGAGCTGACGGCGAGCCTTCGCGCGTATTCCCCGAACACCGCCTTGATCGCCTCCGTCTCGTAGGCGTCGTTTAAGGTGGTGGCTGTTCCGTGGGCGTTGATGTAGTCGATCCCAGAGGCGTCCATCCCTGCATCATGCAGGGCGGCGCGCATGCACCGGGCGGCGCCTTCATGACCCGGTGGCGGGGCCGCCATGTGAAAGGCGTCGCTAGTCGAGCCGTAGCCGGCAAGTTCGCCGTAGATCCGCGCCCCCTTCTCCAGGGCGCGAGGGAGGGCTTCCAGGACGACCAAGCCGCAGCCTTCACTGATGACGAAGCCGTCGCGGTCGCGATCGAAGGGGCGGCTTGCCTTTTCCGGTTCTTCGTTGCGCGTGGAGATCGCCTGCATGGCGTTGAAACCGGCGACGCACAGCGGCGTCACCGCCGCGTCCACCCCCCCGGCGATCATGACGTCGGCATATCCTCCGGCAATGATCCGCGCTGCATCCCCGATTGAGCAGGTGCCCGAGGCGCAGGCAGTGACGCTGCAGTTGATCGGCCCCTTCGCCCCGAAGCGGATCGAGACATGGCCGGCGGCGAGATTGGCCAGCGCCGCCGGAACGGTGAAGGGGGACATCTTCCGGGGACCTCCCAGGAGCACCGCTTCCTTTTCCTTCTCGATGGTGGCTATTCCCCCGATGGCGGAGCCGATGATCACGCCCGCCCGCTCCGCCTCGCCCGCTCCAATGACCAGGCCGGCGTCGGCCATTGCCATCTCGGCGGAGGCCAGGGCGTAGATGATGAAGTCGTCCAGGCGGCGCTGCTCCTTTCTATTCACGTACTGGAGCGGATCAAAACCCTTCAGCTCGCCGGCGATTTTCGTCTCAAAGGCCGTACAGTCAAAGCGGGTGATCCTGCCGATACCGGACTTTCCCCGGCAGATCCCTTCCCAGGTCTCCGCGACGGTGTTGCCGAGCGGCGTAACGGCGCCCATGCCCGTGATTACTACCCTTCTATTCAACGATATATTCCTCCTTCAGCGACTCATTGAGATGCCGGCCGATAATGAAACGGCTGCTGCGGGCGGTGCGCCGCCAGTCACTATTCATGCCAGGCGACGCCTTTGTTCCGGATATAATCGAACACATCCTTGATAGTGCGGATCTTTTCAATTTCGTTGTCGGCGATCCGGACGTCGAAAGTTTCCTCCATCTCCATGATCAGTTCGACGAGATCGAGGGAATCGGCCCTGAGATCGTCGATGAACGAGGCATCGGGAACGCACTCCTCCCGCGTGACATCCAGTTGTTCCATGATGATGCTGATGATCTTTTCTTCCAGTGTCATGAAAATTTCCTCCTTACAGAATAAACCCTGCTCCGGCAGGGGTGTGAACGCTCTTTCCCGGGCTTCAGATGTAAAGACCGCCGTTGACGCGCAGGACCTGGCCCGTGATGTAACCGGCTTCCTCCGAGGCCAGGAAGGCTACAGCCGCGGCAACCTCCTCCGGCCGGCCCGTCCGGCCGAGAGGGATCTGTTTGAGGACCTCCTCCAGGCTCTTTTCAGACAGGGAAGCAATCATTTCCGTATCGATAAGTCCCGGCGAGACGGCGTTGACGCAGATGTTCCGCGCCGCCAGCTCCCGTGCGAGTGATTTCGTCAGGCCGAGGACGCCTGCCTTGGCGGCGCTGTACGCCGATTGTCCGGCATTGCCGGCCTCAGCCACGACCGAGGCGATATTGATGATCCGCCCCCAGCGCTGTTTCATCATCTGCCGGATCACGGCCCGGCAGCAGTTGAAAACCCCCTTGAGGTTCGTGTCGATAAGCCGGTCCCAGTCTTTCTCCTGTACCCGCACGATTAGTCCGTCTGCGGTCGTCCCCGCATTGTTGACAAGGATATCGAGACGACCCCGGGCGGCGACGATCCCGTTTACCGCCTCCTGCGTTTCGTAGAAAGCGGAGACGTCGAAGCGGCGGATCTCGCCGTTGCCTCCTGCCGCCCTGATCAGGCGGAGCGTCTCTTCGGCGGCCGCATCGTTGCGGACGTAATTGATGACCGCATAGGCGCCCGCTCCGGCCAGTCTCAAAGCGACGGCCCGGCCGATGCCGCGGGAACCGCCGGTGATCAATGCTGTTTTACCCTGCATTGGCTTGTCCTTCCGCTCAGCCGTCCAATGCCGTTAGAGTCTTTTCCAGCGAAGCGCCGTCCTCCACGTTGAAGAAGCGCAGCTGCCGGTCGATCCGCTTGACCAGTCCGGTAAGCGTCTTTTTGGGGCCGAGCTCTACAACGGTGTCGGCGCCCATCGCGGCCATTCTCTCAATCGTCTCCCGCCAGCGGACGGGAGAGATGATCTGTCTGACCAGCAGTTCCCCGGTCCGTTCCCGGGAATGGAGGAGGGCGGGGTCGCAGTTGGGAATCACGGGGATCATGCAATCCCGGAATTCCACTCGCCTGAGGTCAACTTCAAAACGCTCTGCAGTCCCCTGCAGGATACGGCAGTGGCAGGGAACGCTGATGGGAAGCCGGACCGCCCGGGCGCCTTCCCTTTTCCCGGCAGACGCAATCACCTTCGCGACGGCGGTTGCATGGCCGGAGATGACGGTCTGGCCGGGGGCATTGTCGCCGGACAGGACCACGACATGATCCTTGCCGTCAAACTCGCGGCACAGCGCCTCCACCTCTTCCCGGGCGAGACCGAGGATGGCCGCCATGGCGCCTTCGCCCGCGGGAACGGCCTCCTGGTGATAAACCGCCCTCTTGTGAACGAGGGAGAGGACATCGCCGAGACCGACGGCGCCGGCCGCGTGAAGGGCGGCGTATTCCCCGAGGCTGTGTCCTGCCATGACGAGAGGCTTGGCCTCCTCCCGTCCGGAAAAAGCCAGCCACACCGCGAGATCAGCCGTGAGAACGGCAATCTGAGTGTTGATCGTCAAATCGAGTGCTTCCCGGGGTCCTTCAAAACAGAGAGAGGTCATGTCCCGGCCAAAGATATCCCCGGCTTCGGCGAAAAGATCTCTCACGCTCCGATAGTTCCGGTAAAGGTCCTGAACCATGCCGGGGTACTGCGAGCCCTGTCCTGGAAAGACAAAAGCGAATCTGCTCATGGGCGTTTCTCCGTCAGGCTCTTCAGGAGGCCTCTTTGAGCGGGACGACTTCCCTCCCCTTGTAAGTGCCGCAGTTGGGGCATGCATGGTGGGGCAGCTTTGGCTCATGGCACTTTGGACACGCGGATGCCAGGACCGGCATCAGAAAATCGTGGGCCCTTCTCATGTTCCTTCGGGACTTGGAATGTCTTTTTATCGGATTTGCCATAATTTGTGACTCCTCTTTTTTTTCTCTCACTTCTAATCTAAGGTTAAATCTTGAATTTCTTCAGCACTGCAAGCCGTTCATCGAAGGTTCCGGTTTCGCAGCGACAGCTTGCCGCATTCAGATTGATGCCGCAATGGGGACACAGCCCCCGGCAGGAATCCGCACACAGCGGCTTGATCGGGATCTGCAGCATGATCTGCTCAAAGATCACCGAGTCCAGATCGATGGTATCCTCTTCGTAGTACGCGAAATCCAGATCGTCGGCTCTGAGCTCCCAGTCCTCCTGCGGATGCGAGGGGAGGGGGACAAACGTATATTTGAATGAGCATCCGACCGGCATCCGGGTCGGCTCCAGACAGCGGCAGCAGGGCACATCCATGGTGGTTGAAGCGGTTCCCTCCATAAAGACGGCATCCTTCGTCCTCCGGACGGTACAGACTACATCGATCCGGTCCAGGACGAAATCGCACTGCCCGGACTCAGGAAGAAGTCCCCGGAACCATTCCCCATCCTTTTCAAACTGGAGGTTGATCCCCCCTTCAGGGATCTTGCTGACGCTTAGCTTCAACCCCTCGTCCCTTTCCCGATGCCGAAAACGGCCGTTTCCCGCGACAGGGCGCCGCCGTATAAAAAGTAAAAGTAAATTATAAACCTTATGGATTGTCAAGGATAATTTATCGCCCGCCGGAATACTCGGGACCCGCCGCCCTGTTTTTCATGGCCGGCTTGATTTTCTTGCCTTTCCTTTTCGCAGCTTGTCCCTCGGGGACTTATAAACGGAATGGGACGCAAATTCAAATGGAATCTTCATCCTGTCCGCTCCGGTTCCCCTGACCTCCACCGGACGGCGGCGGCCTTTTTGGGGATGGAAACCGCGGGCGGTGGACCGAACGCAAAGGGGGGGCGCAAAGAGGCGCCGAAATCCGCCTTGACAAAAAGCCGGATGCGGCCCTATATGGCGAAAAATCCCTTTTATCATCAACCCGGCTCCTGGGAGGCCGTTTCAGAAGAAGGAAATGGGTGCAGATGGCGAGCGATCAGATAAGAACGCGTTTTGCCCCGTCGCCAACGGGTTTTCTCCATATCGGGGGCGCGCGGACGGCCCTGTTCAACTGGCTTTACACGCGGCGGCATGAAGGGACGTTCGTCCTGAGGGTCGAGGATACCGATCAGGTCCGCTCGACGGAGGAATCGACACAGGCCATCCTCGATGCGATGACCTGGCTTGGCCTGAACTGGGACGAGGGCCCCTACTTTCAGGCCGAGCGGGTGGCCATCCATCGGGAGATGGTGCAGAAGCTGATCGACGAGGGGAAGGCCTATTACTGCACTTGCTCCCCTTCGGAACTGGAGGCCAAACGGAAGAAGGCGCTCACCGAAGGGCGGAAGCCGAAATACGACGGGACGTGTCGCAACAGGGGATTGTCCCGATCGCCGGATGCGGTGGTGAGATTCCTCTGCCCCGAGGTGGGGGTGACCGTCATGCACGACCTGATCAAGGGGAACATCTCCTTCAACAACGAAGAGCTGGACGACCTGATCATCGAGAGGGCCGACGGCTATCCTACGTACAATTTCGCGGTGGTTGTCGATGACGCCCAGATGGGGATCACCCACGTCATCCGCGGGGACGACCACGTCAACAACACCCCGAAGCAGATCCGGATCTATGAGGCGCTGGGCTACGAAGCCCCCCTCTTCGGCCATGTTCCCATGATCCTCGGCTCCGACAAGGCGAGGCTGAGCAAGCGTCACGGGGCGACGTCGGTCATGGCCTATCAGGAGATGGGGTATCTGCCCGAGGCCCTGGTCAAGGATTTGGTCCGCCTCGGCTGGTCTCACGGAGACCAGGAGATCTTCACACTGGAGGAGCTCGTCCGCAAGTTTTCCCTGGAGGCGGTGGGGAAATCGGCGGCAGTCTTCAACCCGGAGAAGCTCCTCTGGCTGAACCAGCAGTACATCATGGCCTACCCGGAGGAAAAGCTGGTGGAGGCGATGCATCCCTTCTGGGAGAAGCGGGTATTCGACGCGTCCAATCGTAGATTTATTTCGAAGGTGACGGCGGATCTCAGGACGAGGGCGAAGACCCTGGTCGAGATGGCCGATGCGAGCGCCTTCTATTTCCAGCAGGAGGTGGAATACGATCCGGCGGCGGCGGCGAAGTTTCTTACGCCGGAATATGGCAGCCATCTGGAGGCCGTCGTAGAGAGGATTTCCGGCATTGGCGACTATACGAAGGACGGTCTGGAGACCTTTCTCCGCGCCCTTGCCGAGGAGCGGGGGACGAAGCTCAAATGGATCGCCCAGGCGCTCCGAGTAGCCCTGACGGGGAAGACCATCAGCCCCGGAATAGACGAGGTGATGGTCACCCTCGGAAAAGAACGGGTGATTGAGAGGATCGAGAGAGCGCTTGCCCGGATCGGCGCCGGCAATTGATTTTGGCCTTGACATTTACGGCGCCATTCATTAAAAAGCAAGGTCCCGTTAGACATGACTTGGGGGGGATCGTCTTTCCATCCCAGCCACGGTCCCATCGTCTAGTGGTTAGGACGCTGGCCTCTCACGCCGGAAACCGGGGTTCAAGCCCCCGTGGGACTACCAATAAAATCGATGGTTTGTGAATAGCAACCCTTTCCATATACAGATGGACACAAGTCCGGACACAAAATGCCCTCAGAGATGCCACCTTTGGGGGCTTTTTTATCCGCTGTTTGCCTTCTTAAATTCGATCACCTGAGCTCCCGCCATAGCATGAAAGCCAGTGCAGCAGGGACAATACAGCCAAAAATGCTCAACTATCCCGATTATCCTCTTTTGCCCTTTTTATCTTTTGAGCGGTGCCCCCTCGAAAAAGCGCGCTTGAAGCTTCCGCATACCTTGAAGCCAGCGGTCATAATCAGTGATTTTTCTTTGCATATATGTTTTCACTTCGGGATGGGGCAGAATCAGAAACTCATCCCGTTTGAAGCTTTCCATCACCGCATCGGCCACCTGTTCCGGCTCCATCAGTCCGTCAACTGCCGCCACACCGCCTCCTTGTCGTGTCATTTCCGTCCGAACGGCTTGGGGACAAAGGAGGAATACTTTAATTCCCTGATCTCCATAAGTAATAGCAATATTTTCGGCAAAGCCCACCGCAGCGTGCTTGGTGACAGAATAGGGTAATGAGCCGATCTGGCTAAGCAAACCTGCTGCCGAAGCTGTAACCATGAAGGCACCTCCTCCGCGATTGATCATGCCGGGAAGGACAGCCCGTGCTGCGTAAACGTGGGCCAGGACATTGATCTCCCAGATGCGCTTCCAGTCCTCATTATCAGCTTCCACACCTCCCAAGACTATGATTCCGGCATTGGAGCAGAAAAGATCGATGAGACCAAATTTCTCTTCAGTGAAACGGACCAGATGGATGATATCTTCTTCTTTACGTACATTGCAAGTCACGGCAGTTCCTTTTATTTCGTCGGCAACGGACTTTGCCCCCGCCTCACTCACATCAGCGATTATAACCTTCTTCGCACCTTCACGGACAAATCGCCGGCATAAGCCCTGGCCTATTCCGTAAGCGCCGCCTGTTACAACAACAACCTTCCCTTTCACATCCATTATGTTTTCTCCACAGAAAAATTATCTCTAAAAAACGTTGGCCAGATTTGGGTAGCATTATCTACCCTTGAAAATCGGGGTTCTCTTTTCGAGAAAGGATGTGAAGGCTTCCTTAAAGTCTTCTGTGGTCACAAGCAACTGT
>MICJ01000057.1 GCA_001830835.1 Syntrophobacterales bacterium GWC2_56_13
TGGGAAAGGGCGAGGTCGGGAAGCACGGCGTCGTCCGGGATCCGGAGCTCCACCGGCGGATTCTTGAAGAGATCGAGGTCTTCTGCCGGGGTCTCGGACTTGAGGTTTTAGGGAGCTCAGACTCCCCCCTAACTGGTCCCTCGGGAAACAGGGAATTCTTCATCTGCCTCAGGAAAACGCCGGGCAGCGGAACAGCGGGAGGCACGGGAGAAAACTGATGGGTGTGAAACTGGCGAAGACAGCCGGCTTCTGCATGGGGGTGAAGCGGGCCGTGGACATGGTCATCGACATGGCCCGCCGGAAGGGCCGGGAGATCATCTACACCTATGGTCCCCTGATCCACAACCCCCAGACGGTCGAGCTCCTCCGGAAACGGGGAATCGTTCCGATCGGGAGCCTCGACGAGATCGACTGCACCCCCGCCGGGGCCGTCATGGTTGTTCGCGCCCACGGAATCTCCCCCGCCGAGAGAAAGAAAATCAAGGAAAAGGGCTTCCGGATCATCGACGCCACCTGTCCCAAGGTGGCCCACGTCCAGGCGATCATCCGGAAGCATGCGGCCGCGGGTTTTACGGTCCTCATCGCCGGGGACCGGGAACACCCGGAGGTCAACGGCCTGTTGGGCTTTGCGGGCGAGGCGGGGATCGTACTCGGCGCCCCGGAGGAGGTGGAGCGCCTCCCCGAGCTGGCGAAGGTGTGCGTCGTCGCCCAGACGACGCAGAACATGGATGAATTCGCCGCCATCGTCCGCAGCATACGGAAACGGTTTCCGAATGCGGTCGTCTTCGACACCATCTGTGACTCTACGGAGAAGCGCCAGACCGAGATCAAGGCGCTTGCCGCCGGAACGGACGCCGTTTTCGTCGTAGGCGGCCTGAACAGCGCGAACACGCGGCGGCTTGCGGAGCTGGCAAAGCTCCAAGGTAAGCCCGCCTTCCACATCGAAACCGCCGACGAACTGCAGAGGATCGATATCGAGCCCTACCGCCGGATCGGCGTCTCTGCCGGTGCTTCGACCCCCAACTGGATTATCGACCGGGTAGCGGACCACCTTACCGGGCGTCAGGGAAAGAAGGAGGAAATGCTCCGGCATCTCTTCAGGATCTGGGTCTTTGCCGTCCGCACGGACATCTACTCCGCCGCCGGCGCCGGCTGCCTGTCGCTCACGGCCATGCTCCTCCAGGGGCTGCGGGTGAATCCCCTCCACATCCTGATCGCCTCCCTCTACGTTTACTCCATGCACGTCCTCAACCGCTTCATCAACCGGAAGGCGAGCAGCATCAGCTCCTTTCGGGAAGAGTCCTATCTCCTTCATGAGAGGATCTATGTGACGCTGGCCGTCGTCTCCATGATCCTCGCGCTCGGCGCCTCCCTCATTGCGGGGCGGGCGCCCTTCATCCTGCTGTTCGTCATCTCGCTCTCCGGCGTCCTCTACAATACGAATCTCCTGCCGTCGGGATGGAGATTTCAGAGCCTGAAGGACATCCCCGGTTCGAAGAACATCGCCACCGCGGTCGCCTGGGGGGCGGTGGCGGCTCTTCTGCCGCGGCTCGAAACCGGACTTGCGCCTGCGCCCGGCCTCGTGGTCGCTTTTTTTTTCACCGCCGCCCTCGTCTTCATCCGTTCCGCGCTGTCGGACATCCTCGGCATCCAGAGCGACCGACTGATCGGCCGGGAGACCATCCCCGTCCTGATCGGCGAGGGCAGGACCTTACTGCTCCTCCAGGGGATTTCCGGTCTCCTGTTTGTTCTGCTCCTTGCAGCCTCGCCGGCCGGGTGGACGACCCCGCTTAGTTTTGTACTATTGTCTTCGGTATTTTATATATGGATTTGTTTCAAACTTTATGATAGAAGGTCCGGGTTTTCCGGAGTCGTTATGGAGGGCTTGCTGGAGAGTAGCTACATCGTCGCCGGGGTGAGCGCCCTGTTGTGGCTTATGGCGATCAGAGGCATGACCGCCTGAACCGGAGGTGTCGTGATGATGAAAGCATGGGGAGCGGCCGCTTTAGCCATTCTGCTCCTGGGTTTCTTCGGCTGCGGGGGGCTCCGCTATTCCCATGTCTCGCCGGAGGCAAAGGATTTTCACCCCCGGCGGATAGCCGTCCTTCCTGCCGACGTAAAGACCTTTCCGGAGGCGAAGGGCTCGATCGACAGTCTCATCTCCGAGGCCCTGAGCGAGCGAAAGTGGTTCGCTGCCGTCGTCGGGGGAGAGGAGGTCGGCCGCCGTCTGGAAACTGATGAAACGCTCAGGCAGGCCGTTGCGGAGTACCTGGCGAAGCTCGACAAGGTCAGTTTCTCCGATCCGGCATTGAGCGGCAGGATCGGAGAGTTGACCCGCGCCGAGGCCTTTGTGCTCGTCCGGGTCGATTACTGGAACTACACGAAGGAAAACGACAAAAAGGTGGGCAAGGTCAGCCTCAGCCTCACGCTGATCGAGGCCGGGACGGGGAAAATTGTCTGGACGGCGGGCCACCAACGGGCAAGCGACTACCTGATCATGAAACCGGCCCTCCCCGATGTGGCGAGGGATATCATCCGGGAGATGATCGACTATATGCCGCATTGACGATGCGGACGAAGCATTCCGGTTGCGGACAGCCCGCAGCCGGCGAGAAGAGGGAGGAATTTGGGATGAAGGAAGAGGTACGGAAGGCGATCGACCTGATCAGACCCAATCTCCAGGCGGACGGCGGGGATGTGGAACTGATCGACGTGGGAGACGACGGGGTGGTGAAGGTGAAGCTGGTCGGGGCCTGTCACGGCTGCCCGATGGCCCAGATGACATTGAAGAACGGGATCGAGAAATTCCTGAAACAACAAGTTCCCGGGGTAAATTCCGTAGTTTCCGTTTGAGACGACCGGATTGGACCGGGAAAGATAATAGATAAAAAAAGAAGGAGAAACATATGGCGTATATCATCACCGATGAATGCATTGCTTGCGGTTCCTGTCAGGATGAATGTCCCGTCGAGGCGATCAGCGAGGGGGAAGACAAGTACACCATCGATTCCAACCTGTGTACGGACTGCGGCGCGTGTGCTGAACAGTGCCCGGTCGAGGCGATCACGCCCGGTGAAGAGAAGTAGATCCATAGCGGATCGAACAGAGAAAAGGGGAAACGCCGCACCGGAAATGGACCGCGGCTTTCCCCTGTGTTTTATTGTGATTTCTGTTGCGCGAAGGTGGTGGAATGACACGATTCGTCACTTTTGAGGGCATAGAGGGGTGCGGCAAGACCACCCAAATCAGGCTCGCGGCGGCCTGGCTCGCCGAGCGCGGCATCCCTGTCCTTGCGACCGCCGAGCCCGGCGGGACGCCGCTCGGCCGGAAGATCCGCGAAATTCTCTTGAACCGGAGCTCCTGTGCCATCGGCGCCGAGGCCGAACTGCTCCTCTTTGCCGCCGCGCGCGCCCAGCATGTGCGGGAGACCATCCTCCCCGCACTTGAGGAGGGGCAGTGGGTCCTCTGCGACCGCTTTGCGGACGCCACGCTCGCCTACCAGGGGTTCGGCCGGGGTCTCGACGCCGCATTCATCCGCACGTTGAACGACTTTTCCACATGTTCGCTCAAGCCGGATCTCACCCTGCTATTCGATCTTCCCGTGGAGGCTGGTCTGGCGCGGGCTAAAAAGCGAACAGCCGGCACACGGGCGCAGAAGGCTGAAGACCGCTTCGAGAGGGAAGAAAAAGCATTTTACAGGAAGATAAAGGATAGGCATCATACGCAATTATTACTCCCGTCCCTGGGGCGATACTGGTTTCATGAACGGATCCGGGACGGGTATCTGAACCTCGCGGCCGGGGAGCCGGAGCGCTTCCGGATCATCGACGGCGCGGCGGATGTCGAGACGGTCCACCGCGAGGTATGCCTGCGTCTGGCGGAGCTGCTTTGAAACACCCCTTTCCCGGGAGGCGAAGGAAGGCATGACATTCAAGGAAATCTATGGCCACGAAAAACCCGTCGCGATTCTCCGGAGCGCCATGGCTAAAAACCGCATCGCCCACGCCTATCTCTTCTACGGGACGGAGGGGGTCGGCAAGAGGACCACGGCGTCCGTTTTCGCCAGGGCTTTGAACTGCGAGGAGGAAAACCCGCCCTGCGACGCCTGCAGATCCTGCCGGAAGGCGGAGCGAAATACCCACCCCGATATCGTCACGATCACTGCAGAAGGCCAGTTCATCAAGATCGGCGCGATCAAGGAGCTCCAGGAACAGATGAAGTTCCGGCCGCGGGAGGGGAGTAGGCGGGTCCTGATCATGCCCGCGGCGGACCGGATGAACGCTGCGGCGGCCAACGCCCTCCTGAAGACTCTGGAGGAACCGTCGGCGGGGAACATCCTCCTCCTGACGACCTCCCGGCCCCACGCCCTCCCTATGACGATCCTCTCCCGCTGCCAGCATCTCCGCTTCACCCCCCTGCCGCGGGAGACTGTGGCCCGTTTCCTCCGGGAGAAAGAGTCCTTGGAGGCTGCCGCTGCGGAGGCCCTGGCCGCGTCATCAGGCGGCAGCATCGGCAAGGCGCTGGAGATGAACCGGGAGGACTACCTCACGCTGCGCAACGGCATCCTCGAACACCTGGCCGAAGAAAACCCGGCCGATCCCCTGCAGCGTCTCGCCTTTGCCGGCCGTTTCGGGACGGAGAGGGAGGTGATCCTGGAGAGGCTTCACATCCTGCGTACCTGCTACCGGGATGCCCTGGTCTTCCGGGAGACCAGAGAAACGGAAAGGCTGATCTTCCGGGACCGGGCCGGGGTCATCCGGACTCTCGCCGGACGACTGCCGGGGCGCGAACTTCTTACCAGCATTGCTGCGGTGGAGGCGGCCATGAGCGCTATCGATCAGAACGCCAATAAGTCGTTGACTTTGGAAGCGCTGATGATTAAGCTCGCATGAGAAAAAAGGGATAGAGGCTGAAGGACCTTGAAAAATATCGTCGGCGTCAAATTTAAAAAAGAAGGGAAGATCTACAGCTTCGACGCGGCCGATCTTCCGCTGAAGCGGGGTGATCTCGTTGTGGTCAGTACGGACAGCGGCCTGGCCATCGGTACGATCGCAACGGACATAAATACTGCCCCGGTTGAGCAGTTGGCCGCCAATCTTCCCAATCTTAAGGATGTCTTGCGTCTGGTGACGGAGGATGATCTTCGGACACGCGAAAACAACCGGAAACTGGAGCAGGAGGCCCGCCAGTTTTGCATCAGCAGGATCGCCGAACGCCAGCTTCCTATGAAGCTGATCGATGTGGAATGCCTTTTCGACCAGACCAAGATGATCTTCCACTTCACAGCTGAGAGCCGCGTGGACTTCCGGGAGCTGGTGAAGGACCTCGTGCAGCGGTTCCGGACCCGCATCGAGCTCAGGCAGATCGGCGCGAGGCAGGAGGCCCGCATCATCAAGGGACTCGGGATCTGTGGACGGGAGGTCTGTTGCGCGACCCTTCTGCACAATCTCGACCGGGTATCGGTCAAAATGGCCAAGGAGCAGAACATGTCTCTCAACCCCGAGAAGATCTCCGGCCTCTGCGGCAGGCTGATGTGCTGCCTGGGCTACGAATATGACGGCTATGTGGACATGAGAAGGGACATGCCGAAATGCGGAAAGATGATCCAGACCCCGGAGGGATGGGGAAAAGTCATTCGCCAGGACGCTCTCCAGGGGGAGGTCGTCGTGATCCTGGTAAGCGGGAAAGAGGCTACCTTGAAGGCGAAGGACATCCCGGGAAAATAGGGAAGTTATGGAAAACGTATTTTATATCACGACGCCGATATACTATGTGAACGCCTCGCCCCACATCGGGCACGCCTACACGACGATCGTTGCCGACGTCCTGGCCCGCTACCACCGCCTCCGCGGCTGCCGGACCTTCTTTTCGACCGGGACAGACGAGCACGGAGACAAGATCGTCGAGGCGGCCCGGACGGCGGGCGTCACTCCGCAGGAATACGCCGATAGGATCAGTGCCCAGTTCCGGAACCTCTGGCCGCAGCTCTCGGTCGCGAACGATTACTTCGTCCGGACAACCGACCCAAACCACGTGGAGACGGTCCGGTGCATCCTCCAGAAAGTCCACGATGCGGGGGACATCTATTTCGGCCGGTACGAGGGGTTTTACTGCGTCGGCTGCGAGCGTTTCTACATGGAAAAGGAGCTTGTCGACGGCCGGTGCCCCCAGCACGAGACAGTCCCCGAACACCGCAAGGAGAGCAACTACTTCTTCCGGATGAGCAGATACTGGGAGTGGCTTATCCGCCACATCGAGGAGCACCCGGACTTCATCCGCCCCGAGCGCTACCGGAACGAGGCATTGGCCTTTCTCCGCGACCCCCTGGAGGATCTCTGCATCTCCCGGCCGAAGAGTCGCCTCACCTGGGGGATCACGCTCCCGTTCGACGAAAACTACGTGACCTATGTCTGGTTCGACGCCCTGATCAACTACGTCACGGCGATCGGCTACCCGGACAGCGATAACTTCCGGACCTTCTGGCCCGCGGCGCAGCACCTGATCGCCAAGGATATCCTGAAGCCCCACGGGATCTACTGGTCCACAATGCTCAAGGCCGCCGGGATCGAACCCTATCGGCATCTCAACGTCCACGGCTACTGGAACGTCGATCAGAGCAAGATGTCCAAGAGCCTCGGCAACGTCGTCAAACCTCTCGATCTGAAGGACAAGTACGGCCTCGATCCCTTCCGCTATTTTCTGCTCAGGGACATGGTCTTCGGCCTCGACTCGAGCTTCAGCGAGGAAGCCTTCGTCCAGCGGATCAACTCCGACCTGGCCAACGACCTGGGTAATCTCGTCAGCCGGACGATGACGATGGCCGTCAGGTACGGAAACGGCCGCGTCCCGAAACCTACGGAAGCCGCCGCCGAAGACCGTCTCCTTGAGGAAACGGCGGCAAGGGTCGTGACCGAGGTGGAGGCCTGCTTCGCGGATCTCGGTCTCCACAAGGCGCTCATCGCGACCTGGGAGTTCATCAACGTCACGAATAAGTACATCGTCGAGAGGGAACCCTGGGTCCTGGCGAAGGATCCGGCCAAACATGCCCGTCTGGAGACGATCATCTATAACCTCTTAGAGGCCCTTCGCATCACTGCCGTCCTCATCTCCCCCTTCATGCCGGGTTCAGCCGCGAAAGTGATGGATCAGTTAGGCGTCGCCGATACCGCCAGCCGGAATTTCGAGAGTATTCAAGCCTGGGGCGGTCTCCGGCCGGGAAACGAACTGAAACGGGGGGAATCCCTTTTCCCCCGGGTGGAGTTTCGGGCGGAAGAGACAGGGAAGGCGCATGCGCCAGCAGCGGCGGCCGGAAAGGAGGTCTCACCCATCAAGCCGGAGATCGGCTACGAGGAGTTCGAGAAGGTGGATCTCCGGGCGGCGAAGGTCATAGCTGCCGAGCGGGTTCCCAAATCTAACAAGCTTATCAAGCTGACGGTGGAGATCGATGGAGAACGGCAGATCGTGGCCGGCATCGGAAAGGATTACAAACCGGAAGATCTCGTCGGGAAGACCATCGTTGTCGTGGCCAACCTGAAGCCGGTGAAGCTGATGGGGGTCGAGTCCCGCAGCATGCTCCTCGCGACGGACGCTCAAGACGGCCTCACCGTCCTCGCCTTTGACCGGCCGCCCGTGACCGGTTCAAAAATCCGATAATATGGGGACATCCATACTAATTTCCGATGGAGGTCAAGGGAAATCTCCGTTTTCCCCTTGACATTACTTATCATGGATGTCCCCATATTTACCAATGACGGGAAGGACAAGATTTAAAGGTTTCCTATGGCAAAGGAATCCGAAGAGATGGACAAGCTGCGCAAGATCCGGGAAGGGGACGTGAGAACTGCCTCCCGTCTGATCCGGAACCTGGAGGACGACCTCCCCGAGGCGAAGTCCGCCATCAAACGGATCTTCCCCCACACCGGCCGCGCCCACGTCATCGGGCTCACCGGCTCCCCCGGCGCGGGGAAGAGCACCCTCGTCGACGCCCTGATCTCCTCCTTCCGAAAAAAGGAGAGGACCGTCGGCGTCCTGGCCGTCGATCCGACCTCCCCTTTCACGGGCGGCGCCATCTTAGGCGACCGGATCCGGATGCAGCGCCACGCCGAAGATCCCGGCGTCTTCGTCCGCAGCCTCGCCACCCGCGGCGCCCTGGGCGGACTCTCCAAGGCCGTCGGCGACGCCGTCCACGTCTTAGACGTCATGGGAAAAGAGATCATCATGGTGGAGACCGTGGGAACCGGCCAGCAGGAGGTGGAAATCATCAACCACTCCCATACGGTCATCGTCGTCCTTGTCCCGGGAATGGGAGACGAGATACAGGCGATCAAGGCCGGGATCATGGAGATCGCCGACATCTTCGTGATCAACAAGGCGGACCGCGACGGCGCGACCCAGCTTTACAGTGAACTGACCGCCATGCTGAACATGGCGCCGGAATTCACCGGCGGGTGGCGCCTCCCGATCATCCGGACCGGGAACGTCTTCGACAGCGGCCCCTTCGGGGAAAGCATGGAGGAACTGGCCGTCGCGATCGCCGAACACTATCGGCGCCTTGTGGAGAAGGACCTCCTGGGCGACCGGATGCGGCGCAAGACGCTGGTGGAGATCAACGAGGCCCTCCGCGATGCGATCTTAGAGCCGATTCTGAAGGACCTGACGGAAAGCGGGGAAATGGACCGGATCGCCGGGCGCCTCCTCCGGAAGGAGCCGGACCCCTACACGATCGCCGAAGAGGTCGCCCGCCGCTGCCTGAAGTAGGAAAAGGAGGATAAGATGGAACCAACCACGGATGCAAGGCAAGCCGTCCTGGAAAAATACCGGAAGGGAATCCTCCAGGTCTATACGGGAAACGGGAAGGGAAAGACTACCGCCGCTTTCGGTCAGGCCCTGCGCGCAATCGGCCAGGGCTATAAGGTCTGCGTCATCCAGTTCATGAAGGGGCGGAAATACGGGGAATTCTTGGCCGCAGAGAAGTATCTCCCGGGTTTGACCGTCCACCTCTCCGGCCTCGACAGCTTCGTCATGCGGGACAACCCGGCGCCGCTCGACATCGAACTCGCCCGCCAGGGGCTCGAACTCGCCCGCCGGGCGATCAGCTCCGGCGACTACGACATGATCATTCTGGACGAGCTCAATGTCGCGGCCGACTTCAAGCTGATCCCTCTTGCCGACGTCATCGACCTCATCAAGGGCAAACCTGCCACCCTCGACCTCATCCTCACCGGCCGCTACGCCCCGCCCGAGATCATCGAACTCGCCGATACGGCGAGCGAGATTTGCGAGATCAGGCACCACTACAACGCCGGCGTCAAGGACCGCGCCGGAATCGAATACTGACGGTTTTGTAAAAAGTCGAAAACCAGCTTCCTCGATCCCACCGCCCCAGGGTCTTGTCGCAAAGCCTGTCGTGAACATGTCGCAAACCTGTCGCAAAGATCAACCCGGCTCTGCCAGGCGGTAGAGCAGGAGGTGCGTTTCACCTTCGGCGGCGAGCAGTCCGATGTCCACCATCTTCTTCAGGTCCCGCTGCAGGGACCGGCGGTTGACCTCGGGACAGAGACGCTCGAAGTCCTGGATGGTCAGACTGTCGTGTTCCAGGATGTGTCCGAGGGCCTTGGCCTGGCGTTCCGAAAGGCCGTGTGCCTTGATGAGCACATCCCGTCGGATGGCCAGCTCCCCGCGCTTCCTGACCTCTGCAAGCTGGGTGGTGAGTCCCTCGACGAAGTACTCCAGCCAGCCGGTCATGTCCATTCCGCTCGCGCGGACGCTCTGAATGGCCCGGTAGAAGGAGGGCCGGTTCCGGTCGTAGTACTCGCTGATCGTGAACAGCCGCTTGAAGTCGTATCCTGCCCGGTAGAGGCACAGTGTGGAGAGCAGCCGGGACGTCCGACCGTTGCCGTCCAGGAACGGGTGGACATGCACGAACTGGAACTGGGAGATGCCGCTCACCAGCACGGGATGAACCTCCTGTTCGCGGTTGAGCCAGTCCACCAGTTCCGCTATCATGATCGGCACATCGTGCGCCGGAGGCGGCGTGTAAACCGTCTCGCCGGTGACGGAGTTGACCACGTAGTTCTGGATTTTCCGGTACTCACCCGGAGCCGCGGCCTCGCCGCGGACACCTTCCACCAGCCGCTTGTGGATTTCCCGGACCAGCCCCTCCGTGATCGGCCCGCCGGTTTCCAGATGCTCGGAGACGAACTCGAACGCATTCCTGTAGTTCAGCAGTTCCCGCACGTCGTCGGGGTCGGCCTCGGGAACCGGGTTCCCCTCCAGCAATCGTTCGGCCTGCTCCAGGGTCAGGCGCGTTCCCTCGATGTGCGTGGAGTGGTGCGCTTCCAGGATCAATGCGCGGCGGCCCATCTCACGCACCCAAGCCTCGGACAAAGTCGCGGCCTCCAGGAAACCCCGGGCCCACTCGATGCGGGTCAGCCCGGCGGTGATCCGGTTGGTGATCGTGAAGATGGGTTTGAATCTTTTCGTCATTCCGCGCCTCTGAAATCCTTCATATTCATATCAGACGGGAGGTCTGTCCGGATCGCTGAAATCGGGCACCGGAAGGCGGATGGCCTTGCCGAGGTTGGGCGGCTCGTAACCGTTCGTTTTCTTGCAAATCTTCTTCTTTGCCGGCATTTCATCTTGAGGCTTTGGCCTGTTATCAAAAATTGCAACCTGTTGCGGGATTTTGGTGTCCGCCATGTAGGTTCGAATTTGATGAATGGCCTCCAAAATGTCATCAAGATAAAGGCGAAAGTCCCTAGGCATAGGCCACCTCGCGGGCGATGATGGGCTTGAGTCGCGGCTTCAAGGAATCAGCCAACACGAGATCGACGGGTATTCCGAGTTGATCTTCAAGGAAGAACTTCAGATCCATATAGTGATCGAACGTGGGTTGAGCCAGTTCGACCAGAATGTCCACATCGCTACTGCCAATTGCGGAACCGTGAAGGACAGAACCGAACAAGCCGATGCGTTTCACGGAAAACCGTGTTTCGAGGTCTCGCTTGTGTTGCTTGAGAAAATCCAGGATCTCATCGCTTTTCAACGTAATCCACCTCCTTTCCAAATCCTGACGGCGGCAATTAAATAAAAGATACAGTTGTTGTCCTTCCTGCGCAGGGCTATGGCTGTGCCCGGCATTTGAGAACCGAGGAATTCATCCCGTAGTTTTAGATTCAGCATCATCAGCCTCCGCGCCGGGTTATCCCTTCCTGCCGTCAGGTGTCTGGCCCTGCTCGTTACTGCCGGCTCCGCCTGTCTTCACCCACTCGTCCACTTCTTCCTTGCGGAACTTCCACAGGCGACCCATCCGGTGCGCCGGCATTTGCTTTTCAGAAATCCACTTATAGACCGTATCCCGCTTGATGCCGAGATAGGCCGCAATCTCATCCACGGAGAGCCATCGATCTTCCATCACTGACTCCAGTCGCACAGGGTCTCGTCCCATTCCTGAACTGCCTCAGTCTTTAGGTTTAACGAATCGGACCCATCCTGGATAGCCCCATCGGCTTCCATCCGGCCCGATCAGACCAAACTGGCATACATTATACGAAATTCGGCGTGCATGTCAACCGGTTTTTCCGAGTTTCTCCGGATTTGACCGAGCGGAGGCTATCGGGGCCAGCGGGAGCACACGATGGGCGTGAGCCTGCCCGAGATCGGGTCTTCACCCACATAGAGCCAGGCCGGAAGAACGGCTCCGTTGGCCTGGACCGGAACGAGGACCCGTCTGTAGAGACTCGGATCGCCGGGGCGCTTCGAAACGGAGAATCGGGAAAGATATGCGGGGCGGCATAAGTGGGCGTGGATGTGGTGGAAACGACAAGACCCCGAGGGGTTCATCCCACGGGGTCTTGTCGTTAAACAAGAACCGCCGAAGTCGGCGGATTGAATTCTGGCTCCCTGGCGCGGACTCGAACCACGGACCCGATGGTTAACAGCCATCTGCTCTACCGGCTGAGCTACTGGGGAAGATATCCCTTTACCGGCAGCTCGTGCAGACCGCCAGATCCTCAACCGGGACGCCTGTCTTCTGGCTGATGTAGACCAGCTGATCCTCGGGGGCAAAGTACCGGCCGCAGACCTTGCAGGTCTTCATCTTGAAGGTCCGGCCCCAGATCGTCCGGGCATCGCCGGATTCTGTCGTCTCCATCTCGATGTGCCCCGAGGGACAGACATAGGCGCAGGCGCCGCAGCCGATGCAGGAAACCGAGTCCTCTTTGAAGGGCGTACAGACATTCTTTTCCGCCCCCCGGTAGGAGAAGCCGATCGCACAGACCCCGACAACCTTCTCGCAGGTCCGCACGCACATCCGGCAGAGGATGCACTTCGAGTTGTCCTTGTCCGGCGTGAACCGGGGCTCGGGTTCGATGCCCAAATCTTCCGCCATCTCCTTGAGCTGCTGCGATTCGGGACAGCGCGCCAGCAGGAGCTGGAGGACGAGGCGGCGGACATCCATGACCCGTTCGCTCTTCGTCTTGACGGTCAGCCCTTCTGCTACGGGGTAAAGGCAGGACGTCACCACGCTCGTCCTCTTCCCGTGCTCGACCTCGACGACGCAAAGACGGCATGCCCCCGAGGGTTCCAGGGACTCGTGGGAGCACAGGGTCGGAATGACGATGCCGTTCTCACGGGCAGCCTCCATGATAGTCTGCCCGGCCTCCGCTTCGATCTTCCTGTTGTCTATCGTCAGATTCACCATTTTCTCTACCTTTACCTCACGATGATGGAATCAAATTTACAGCCTTCCCGACAGGCGCCGCATTTGGTGCACTTTGCCTGATCGATCACATGGACCTTCTTCCGCTCGCCGCTGGCCGCCCCCGTGGGACAGACCTTCGCGCAGACCGTGCAGCCCGTGCACTTCTCGGCATCGACGCTGTAGGTGATCAGATCCCTGCATACCCCCGCGGGGCAGCGCTTTTCCTTGATGTGGGCCGCGTACTCGTCACGGAAGTAACGGATCGTGCTGAGGACGGGGTTCGGAGCGCTGCTGCCCAGGGCGCAGAGGGAGCCGTCGAGGATGCCCGTGGAGATCTTCTCCAGAAGCTCCACATCCCCCTCGCGGCCCTTGCCCTCGGTGATGTCCAGCAGGATGTCCCGCATGCGCCGGACCCCCTCCCGGCAGGGAACGCACTTGCCGCAGGATTCGCTGACCAGGAAGTTCGTGAAGTACTTGGCCACATCGACCATGCAGTTGCGGTCGTCCATGACGATCATGCCGCCGGAGCCCATCATCGAACCGATCTTCGTCAGTTCGTCGAAATCGACGCGCATATCGAGATACTTCTCGGGAATGCACCCGCCCGACGGTCCGCCCGTCTGGATCGCCTTGAACTTCCGGCCGTCGGGAATCCCGCCGCCGATCTCGAAGACGATCTCCCTAAGCGTCGTACCCATCGGGACCTCGACGAGACCCGTGTTGTTGATCTTCCCGACCAGGGAGAAGATCTTCGTCCCCTTGCTCCCTGCCGTGCCGATGCCGGCGAACCAGCCGGCCCCCCGCTCGATGATGAACGGGACGTTCGCCCAGGTCTCGACGTTGTTGAGGTTGGTGGGCTTGTCGTAGAGCCCCCTGTCCGTGGCGTGGATGTACTTCGCGCGGGGCTCGCCGGCACGACCCTCCAGGGAGGCGAAGAGGGCCGAAGACTCCCCGCAGACGAAGGCGCCGCCGCCCCGGTTGACCTTCACGTCGAAGGAAAATCCGCTCCCCAGGATGTTCTCGCCCAGGAGACCCGCTTCACGGGCCTGGCGGATGGCGATGTGGGTGTTCTTCACCGCGAGTGGGTATTCGTTCCGGACGTAGATGTAGCCCTGGCTGGAGCCGATCGCGTAAGCGCCGATGACCATCCCTTCGAGCACCAGATGGGGGTCCCCCTCCAGGAGGCTGCGGTCCATGTAGGCGCCGGGATCGCCCTCGTCGGCGTTGCAGACGATGTACTTCGGTTCGCCCTGGGCCTTCCTCGTGGCGTCCCACTTCCAGCCGGCCGGGAACCCGCCGCCGCCGCGGCCCCGCAGGTTCGCCTTGATGATCTCCTGGATGATTTCCTCCGGTTTCATCCCTGTGAGGGCCTTCCCCAGGGCGCCGTAGCCGCCAATGGCGAGGTAATCCTCAATGCTCTCCGGATCGACCTTGCTGTTGAGGCCGAAGATCAGGCGCGACTGCTTTTTGTAGAACGGCACGTCGTCCTCGTGGACCACCTTCTCGCCCGTGGCGGGATCGACGTAGAGCAGCCGGTCGATGATTTCCCCCTTCAGGAGGGTCTTGTCGATGATCTCTCCCGCGTCCGCAAGCCCCACCCTCTGGTAGAAGATCTTCTCCGGGGAGAGGACGACCATCGGACCCCGTTCGCAGAATCCGTGGCAGCCGCTCGTCCGGAAATCGATCCTGTCGGCGAGATCCCGCTTGGAGAGCTCCTCGCGGAAGCTTTCCACCAGCTTCTTGGTTCCATAGGCCAGGCAGCCGGTCCCGACGCACACCGTAATGCAGGGCTTCTTCGGGTCGCGGCCCGCCTTGAGCCTCTTCTGTACGCTTTTCAACTCATCGAAGGATTTAATCTTGCTCGTCATCAGTCGCACCCTTCTTCCCTAATTTCTTGAGAATCTTTGTCGATTTGGCGATGTTCATGTGCCCATGATACTCACCGTTCACAACCAGAACGGGCCCCAGAGCGCAGGCCCCGAGACAGCCGACCGTCTCGTAAGAAAACTCGAGGTCGGCCGTCGTGTCGCCCTCCCTGATGCCCAGGATGTCTTCCACGTTGCGGGCGATCAGTTCGGCGCTCCGGACGTGGCAGGCCGTTCCCATGCACAGGCTCAGCTGGTAGCGACCCTTGGGTTTCAGGCTGAACGCCTTGTAAAACGTCACCACCTCGTAGACGCGGCTGATCGGCACGCTCAAGTGGGCGCTGACCGCGCACAGGGCGTCCTTGGGGAGATAGTTGAACTCCCTCTGGACATCCTGAAGGATGGGGACCAGGTAACTCCTGTCCCCGCTGTATTGTTGGATGATCTCCTTCACCTTTTCTTCCATTCTGTTCACCCTCGCCTTAAGATGGTATTTTTACCGGTCACTTCTCCCGCACGGCCCTCAGTTCTTCCCGGGATTTGGAGCAATTCACCTTGATCATGAGGGTCTCCCACTCGATGTCGACCCGCTCCTGGATGACCTGGATCTGGTCCGGCGTGAGGTGGCGGAAGCGCCCCTGCCCCTTGACGTAATCCTGGACGGGCCGCCGCTTTTCGGGGACCTCCACGGTCAGCCGATACTTGCCGTCCTCCACCTCGTAGAGGGGGAAGATTCCCGTTTCGAGGGAAAGGCGTCCTAACTTGATGCAGGTCTCGGAGGCGGACCGCCATCCGGTGGGGCAGGTCACCAGGCAGTGGATGTAGGAGGGCCCCTTGATGCGCCTGGCCTTCTTGACCTTTTTCATGAAATCGAGCGGATAGCTCGGTGAGGCCGTCGCCACGTAAGGCAGGTTGTGGGCCACCATGATCTCCGCCATGTTCTTCTTCCAGACCTGGTTCCCGGGGATCTTTTTCCCGGCGGGGGCCGTCGACGTCGAGGCCAGGAAGGGGGTGCCGCTGGAGCGCTGGATGCCTGTGTTCATGTACGCCTCGTTGTCGAAGCAGACGTAGAGCATGTCGTGGCCGCGTTCCATCGCCCCGGAGAGGGCCTGGAATCCGATGTCCATCGTCCCGCCGTCGCCGCCGATCGCAACCGACTTCACCCGCCGGTCGGCGATCTTCCCTTTGCGCCGGAGCGCCGTCAAGCCTGCCTCGACGCCCGACCCCACCGCGGCGGCGTTGGGAAACGCCACGTGGATCCAGGGCAGAGTCCAGGCTGTCGTGGGATAGAGGCTGGAGATGACCTCCATGCAGCCGGTCGCGTTCGTGATGACCGTATCCTTTCCGAGGGCCTTGCACATCAAACGAATCGCCAGCGCCTCGCCGCACCCCTGACAGGCGCGGTGGCCTGGGCTGAAAAACTCCTCTTTGCTGACCAGTTTCGGGGCGTACAGATCAAAGTTCTCGATGATGCTCTTAGGGTGGTTCATTGCTGTATTCATTATCCCCTCACTCCGTAAAATTCGTATGGTTCTGAAAGTTTTCCTTTGGCCGCCCTCCGGACCATCTCCATGAAATCCTCCGCCTGCACGTCCCGGCCGCCGAGACCGATGAGGTAGTTCACGATGGCGGGCCGGACGGATTCTTCGTACAGGGCGGAGCGGATCTCCGAGCAGACCGGGCCGCCGGGACCGCCGAAGGAGCAGGCGCGATCCGTCACGGCGAGGACCCGGATCCCCTTGACCGCCTTTTTCAGTTCGGCGAAGGGGAAGGGCCGCCAGAGCTTGATCTTCAGAAGGCCGGCCTTCACGCCCTGCTTGCGGAGCGCGTCGACGGCGATCTCCGCCGTCTCGCCCATCGATCCCATCGTCACGAGGGCCACGTCCGCGTCCCTGGTCCGGTAGGACTGTATCGGCTCATACTTCCGGCCGAAGAGCTTTTCCCATTCCTTCCAGACCTCTTTGACCACCTTGATGGAGTTGACGACGGCCACGTCCTTGGCCTTCTGCGCCTCCGCGTAGATCTCCGGCATCCCCAGGGTCCCCATCGAGACGGGCCGGTCGGGATGCAGCGTGGCGTAGGGGACGTATTCGGGAAGGAAACGGTCCACCTCCTCCTGATCGGGGAAGAAGATCGGCTCGACCATGTGGGGGAGCTGGAAACCGTCCATGTTCACATTCACGGGAAGCATGACCCGCCGGTCCTCGCCCACCCGGAAGGCCTGGATGGTCATGTCGACCACCTCCTGGCCGTTTTCCGCAAAGAAGGAGATCCAGCCCGTATCCCGCATCGGCATGATGTCGCTGTGGTCGTTCCAGATGTTGATCGGACCGGATATGGCACGATTGGCAATGAGCATGACTATGGGCAGCCGCATGGACGACGTGATCGGCATGACCTCGCCCATATAGAGGAGCCCCTGGGAACTGGTCGCCGTCACCACGCGGGCGCCGGTCGCCGAGGCGCCCATGGCGGAACTGAGCGCCGAATGTTCGGACTCCACGGTGATGAAGGAGGCGTCCACCCTCCCGTCGTTGACGATGTCCGCGAGGTGCTCGG
The DNA here is from genome assembly GCA_001830835.1 of Syntrophobacterales bacterium GWC2_56_13. Taxonomy (GTDB): domain Bacteria; phylum Desulfobacterota; class Syntrophia; order Syntrophales; family UBA5619; genus JAKAFS01. Next base: position 17,125 of record MICJ01000057.1, read on the forward strand.
CCACATGGGATTGAGGCGTGATGGGATAGACGGATGCCACATCGAACTTGCAGAGAGCGGCCGCCTCCGCGGCCGCAATCGCCACTTCCATTCCTACTCTCTTGCCCATCCTCTAATCCTCCTCATTCACCATTTTGATGGCGCCCGGCCAGCACTCATGGGCGCAGATCCCGCACCCCTTGCAGTAATCCAGGTTCGCCTCAAAAAATCCGTCCGCATCCTCGGTCACGCACCCCTCTGGACAGTAGATGTAGCAGACGCCGCACTTGATGCATTTTACATTATCCCAGATCGGGCGCATCGCCCGCCAGCTGCCGGTGTGATATGCGGCGGCGCTGCCCGGCCGGAAAACCATACATCCGGGATTGACCTCCTGCCAGGTCTCTGGCCATTTCTTCTCACTCATCATGATACCTCGAACGTTATTATTTCTTAGTTGATTTTGACCTCTTCGTAGGCCCTCTTGGCGGCCGCCTGATTCTTAGGGGCGATCCGGCCGAACCTCTCCTTGAGCGGAGCGTTCAGGGACGCCAGCTTCACGATTCCCGACACCTTGAGCAGGGCGCCCAGCATGGTCGTATTCGTGATAGGGACGCCAAGTTCCTTCCAGGCGATCCCCGTCGCGTCGCAGGTCGCGATTTTCCCCTCGAAACGGATGTTCTTTTTCAGGTCGGCCAGGGATTTCGTGGTATTGACCAGCAGTATCCCCGTCGGTTTCAGCCCCTCGGCCACATCGACCAGGGCAACGAGGCTCTCGTCGAGGACGACGACCACGTCCGGATGATAGATGCCCGAGCGGATCTTGATCTGTTTGTCGTTGACGCGGTTGAACGCCGTCACCGGCGCCCCGCGCCGCTCCGGTCCGAAGCTCGGGAACCCCTGCGCATACTTCCCCTCTTCAATGGCGGACAATGCAAGCAACTCCACCGATGTGACCGCTCCCTGACCGCCCCTCCCATGCCATCTGATTTCTAACATTCGTCAAATCTCCCGTAGTGATTGCTTTTTTTAAAAAAACTGGCTCTTTGCTATCCCACTTGACAGGCGCTGTCAATAGCTTTTTCAAACCCCGCGGCGGAATTCGAGACACTTCGCCAGGGTCATCCGGTCTGTGTACTTGAGGTCTCCCCCGACGGGAACGCCGAGGGCGATCCGCGTCATTTTGATACCCCGTTCTTTAAGGAGTTTTACAAGCAAAAGCGCCGTCGTCTCCCCCGCTACGCTCGGGTTCGTGGCCACGATCACCTCCTCCACGACGTTGCCCGCAACCCGGTCGAGGAGCTCGCGGATCCGGAGTTGCTCCGGACCGATGCCGTCCAAGGGGGAAAGCGCCCCGTGGAGGACGTGGTAAACCCCCTGGTACTCCCCGCTCCCCTCCAGGGCGATGAGAGAATCCGGCTCCTCGACGATACAGATGACGCTTCTGTTTCGCGCCGTGTCAGCGCAGATCTCGCAGATCTCCCCCTCGGCTAAATTGAAGCAGACGGAGCAGAAGCGGATCTTCCGCTTCACGTCGAGGATGCTCTCGGCAAGTCTCCGCGCATCCTCCTCGGAGGCACGGAGAATATGGTTGGCAAGCCGGGCTGCGGTCCTCTCCCCGATGCCGGGGAACCGCGACAGCTCCTTGATCAGACGTTTGATAGGCAGGGCGTAGCCGCTCATGGCGCCCCCGCTACATCAGGCCGGGGATCTGCATCCCCCCCGTGATCTTCGCCATCTCGGCGGCGGCCATCTCCTGGGCCTTGCGGACCCCTTCGTTCACCGCCGCAACGATCAGGTCCTGGAGCATCTCGACGTCTTCGGGGTTGACGACCTCCTTCTCTATCTTCAGGGAGAGGACCTCGAACTTCCCGTTGACGGTCACCGAGACCATCCCGCCGCCGGCCGCAGCCTCTACGGTCTTGGCCGCCAGCTCCTCCTGGAGTTCCATCATCCTCTCCTGCATCTTCTTCGCCTGTTTCATGATGTTTCCGAAATTCTGCACGCTGGAGTAACCTCCTTATGATCAATTTTGCTCGTCATCCGCCGGGTCATCCTGCAGCGGCGGCTCTCCCGAAAGTTTCAGATCCTCATCCGTCCGTGACGGGGCAATCGAAGCCGCTGCCTGAGCGGGGAGCTCGCGCAATCTCACATCCCGCACCTCCGCCCCGGGAAAGACATCCAAGATTTTCTGGACGAGCGGATGGGAGAGCGCCTCCCGACGGATCTCCTGCAGCACCCGGTTCTTTGCCGCCCGGCCGTTTCCATTGCCGTTGCCGTTATTTGCCGGCCCGCCCTCCTCCGGCGCGATGGTGACGATCTCCATGGACGTCTCCCGCCCGAAGAACTGCCGGCAGTGTTCGGCAAGCTCCGTCTTCCGCCCGACGACGTCGTCGAGGAAAATGTACCCCTTCACAAAGCCGATCCGGATGCGCCCCTCCTCGCAAGCGAGGCACCTTGCCGATTCGATCTTGGCGCAGAGGGCGGCATCCTGTTTTTTCACGAAGGTTTTGAACTCCCTCCAGCCCCCGTTTGGACTTTCCGCCCCGCCTGTCCGGTAGGGCGCGCGCTCCTCCGACAGTTTCCCCGCCGTCGCCGCGTCTTCCGCAGTATGGGGGTGCGCCGTCCCGCCGCCGCGATTTTCCGACCGGGGAGTTTCACCGCCCATTATACCATCCGGCGGCGCCTGACCGCCACCCGGGTAAAATTGGCGGCTATCCCCAATTTTACCGCTTGTCCCCCCGCTCGGCGTCGCCTGACTGCCCTCCAGGCGCCTCTCCAGCCCCTCCAGCCGGGAGAGAACCGTCTCAATGGGGATCAGGGGCTCCAGCCAGGCCAACCGGCAGAGGACCGCCTCTAAGTTCAGGCGCGCGTTCTGGCTCCGGCGGACATTCTCCTCTTCGGCCATCAGGATCTCCAGGAACCGTTGGAGGGTCTCCTGCGGCGCCCCCGCCGCCTGCTCCCTGAGTTTCGCCAGCTCCTCCGCGGGGAGATCGACGAGAGGATTCTCGCTGCCGGAGATCCCGGTGAGGAGCAGGTTCCGGAAGTGGCCGAGGAGCGTCTGGTAGAAGAACTTCATGTCGAGGCCGGCGTAATAGGCCTCGTCGATGATCTTGAGGCAGCCGGCCGCGTCCCGGGCAAGGACCGCCTCGGAGAGGAAAAAAAGGAAGCGCTGGTCCGACCGGCCGAGAATCTCCTCGACCGCTCTGTCTTCTATTTCGAAGCCGGCGTAGGAGATGACCTGGTCGAAGATGCTCTGGGAGTCGCGGAGGCTTCCGTCCCCCGCCTCGGCGATCCAGGCAAGCCCAGTGTCGCTGATCCGGATCCCCTCGGCCGCGGCGATCTTTTTAAGACTGTCGGCGATAAGACGGATGGGGATCCTCCGGAAGTCGAAGCTCTGGCAGCGGGAGAGGATCGTCGCCGGCACCTTTTGGGTCTCGGTCGTGGCGAAGATGAAGATGACACGGAGGGGCGGCTCTTCAAGGGTCTTCAGGAGCGCATTGAAGGCCTCCCGGGTCAGCATGTGGACCTCGTCGATGATGTAGACCTTGTAGCGGCAGGAGACCGGGGCGAACTTCACGTTTTCGCGGAGCTCCCGGATCTCGTCGATCCCCCGGTTGGAGGCCCCGTCGATCTCCCGGACGTCGATGGCGATCCCGCCGGTGATCTCGCGGCAGTAGACGCATTGGTTGCAGGGGGTGGGCGTCGGCCCCTGTTCGCAGTTAAGGGCCTTCGCGAGGATCCTGGCGACCGATGTCTTCCCTACCCCCCGCGGCCCGCTGAAGAGAAAAGCATGGGCGATGCGGTCCTGGCCGATCGCGTTTTTCAGCGTCCGGACCACATGCTCCTGCCCCAGGACATCTTCAAAGACCTGGGGTCTCCATTTTCGGGCCAGAACGAGGTATTCCACGGGTACTCCTGTGAGGCATGAAGGGAAAAGGGATAGCCAGGTTGCCCGCAGCACACGCCGGTGACTGCTGCCGCTGCTTCCTTCCGGACCTGACGGGGTTCACAGACCGCCGTCGCGCGGGGCCCGGCTATCTTCTCTGGCGGAGAGAGGGGGATTCGAACCCCCGGTACACC
>MICJ01000058.1 GCA_001830835.1 Syntrophobacterales bacterium GWC2_56_13
GGAGCAGGAGGCAGACTTCTGGAAGTCCTTTGAATTCCAGTTCGCCGAGTGTGCCGACGGCGTAAAACTCATCTGGGAATGAACGGGAAACGCCGGATTGCCGTTCGCGGAAAATCCTGCCTCCATTGCGGGTTTTGTGAAGAATACATTACCTGCTCCAGGTCAAGCCAAGGGTGCATCGGCTGCGGCGCCTGCCTGGCCGGCTGTCCCCAAAACGCCAGACGACTGGAAGAACGATCCGGGTCCGGCCCGGAGATCTCGTTTACCGTAGACAATAAACCCTGTTCGGTAAAGGGGCCCGTATCGGTTTTAAATGCCCTGGAGGAACTGGGTCTTGCGCTTTCCCCTCACACATCGGGGGATAGACAAAAGGCATCGAAGTGCGGCGTCGGTGGGTGCTGGAACTGCTCGGTGCTGATCGACAAAGTCCTCACCCCGGCATGTATCGCCCCCCTGCGCAAAGGGATGGATATCGTCACCAGCCGCGAAAGGATCTGTTCTTCCGAACCCAGACGGGTCGTAACGTTGATGCGGCCTGCGCCCCATTACCACCCCTCGGTTTTCACCCACGGCTGCAATTTCCGCTGCGACCTATGTCACAACTGGAACATAACCTTTTCTTCCGCAGGAAAGGCTCTGAGCCCTGCAGAAACCGCATCCGGACTGGCGCTGGATCCGGAAAGGGACTATTGGGTGGGAATTTCCGGTGGTGAGCCCACACTCAACAGAGACTGGCTGCTGCAGACGGTTCAAAAACTCCGGCAGGCGGCTCCCGACATTCGCATCCAGCTGGACACCAACGGGTCGCTTCTGACTCCCGAGTACATCGACGAACTGGTTATCGCCGGAATTACCGACATCTCTCCGGATCTTAAGGCCGTTGACCCGAAAACCTTCTGCCGTCTGTGCGGCATAGGGTCGGAGCAGACCGCCCGCATGTATCTGGAAACTTCCTGGGAGGCGGTTCGCTACATCGATGACAAATACAGAGATCGGGTTTTCATGGCTGTCAGTCTGCCTTACCACCCCATGTTCCACTCCCGCGAGGAACTCTGCCAGGCGGCAAAGGCCATTTCCGCCATCAACCGGAAGCTTCCGGTCACCCTGATCGAATACCAGCCGGCTTTTCGGCTTCGAGACCTGCCCTTCCTCGACCCAACCGTCATGCAAGAGGCCAAGCAGACGGTTTTGGATGCCGGGCTGGAAAATGTCCTTTTGCAGGGAGGATCGGGAATTCCAGTTGCCGTCGATCCCCTGGATCTGGCCATGGGTTCCGAGGAATGCTAGTGTAATTTCATAAAGAATCTCATTTATTAAACAGCTTCAAATAGCTGCCGTAGCCCTCTTTCCCCAGGTCCTCTTTGGGGATGAATTTCAGGGCGGCCGAGTTCATGCAGTACCGGAGGCCTGTGGGCTTGGGACCATCCGGGAAGACATGTCCGAGATGGGAGTCCGCATGCTTGCTTCTCACCTCGGTGCGTCGCATGAAAAGGCCACGATCCTCCTTCTCCACGATATTGCCGGGTTCAAGGGACCGGGTAAAACTGGGCCATCCCGTTTCGGAATCATATTTGTCCAGAGAGCTGAAAAGGGGTTCCCCGGAAACGACATCCACATAGATCCCCTCTTTCTTGTTGTCCCAGTATTCATTCTGAAAGGCCGGTTCGGTTCCCTCCTGCTGCGTGACTTTGTACTGAATCGCTGTCAATCTTTTCCGCAAGGTTGGATCGTCCGGTTTGGCGTAGGACTTCCCCGGACTGGGCCGCAGATCGCCGCGGCCAGGCGCCCACACCTTCTCCAGAAACTGGTCCCGCCCTGATCCGTGCCGGTAGTACCTGTACCGGAGCGGATTTTTCTCGTAGTAATTCTGATGATACTCCTCGGCATCGTAGAATCTCTTAAACTTGATGATCTCGGTAACGATCGGCTTTACAAACCGCCCGGATTTCCCCAACTCCCCTTTGGACTTTTCCGCAAGCCGCCTCTGCTCCTCGTCATGGTAGAAAATGGCGCTCCGGTACTGAGCCCCCCTGTCGGCGAACTGTCCCCCCGCATCCGTGGGATCGATGTGCTTCCACAAAACATCGAGCAGTTGCACATAGGTCACTTTCGCAGGATCGTAGAAGACTTGGGCGGCCTCGACATATCCCTTTTCAGCATACGATTCATAGGTTGGATTCTCCCCTGTTCCATCGGTATAACCGGATACGACCTTCAAGACACCCGGCACTTTTTCAAAATCGGACTCCACGCACCAGAAACAGCCGCCCGCAAACGTGGCCGTTGCGCTTGTTATCTTCGTTTCCGCCATGTTCTTTTTCACCTCCCGCTGACCGCTGTGGCCCGTATCGCACCCCAGGACAAAAAGCAACATCATGCCAAAAATAAGAACTTTTTTCATAACCGCTCCTCGCTCTATTTTTTCGGGAGTAAGTTAACGACGATCTGGAGATTGTCAAACAGGTGCGTGCCCGAAATGGAGACGACGAGAGACCTGAGAAGGCCGTTTGTTTGATAGGAATTTGCTTCTTTTTCATCCTCTGCCGGTATGGAGCGGAAGATCCCGCAACTGGGAGGACATGGAGTAGCCGGCAGTTTCCGGATCCGTAATCACATTCAGAAGCGCCGGTTTCCCCGCTTTGAAGGCACGTTCCAGGGCAAAAGGAATCTGGTCGGCTTCTTCGACCCTCTCCCCGTAACAATCCATGGCTTGGGCCATCAAATCGTAGCGTGTACGGGAAAGCAGCGTTCCGGGGGTACAGTCCGGTCCGAAAATACCCTTTTGCATGTTGGTGCACACCCCCCAGCAGGCATTGTTGGATACGATCACCACGATGGGGATGCCGTGGCGCATCGCTGTGTCCATTTCCATGCCGTTTAGCCCGAAGGCTCCGTCTCCACAAAGACACAGCACCTGGCGATGGGGATAGGCCAGCTTTGCTCCGATGGCGAACGGAATGCCGATGCCCAGAAGGCCGGTTACCCCGGGATTCATCCGCGCACCCGGGGTATAAGAAGGAATCAGATTTCGGGCAAAATCCAGAATCTCTCCTCCGTCGACGGTGACGATGGCATCCCGGTTCAAAAAATTGGCAATTTCAGAACACAGCCGGATTGGATTGATGGGCTTTGCCGGAGACATCGCCCATTTCATCCACTGTTTCTTTTTCTCTTCTTCCAGCGTTTTCAGTTCTCCGGCCCATGCGCTTTTGGCAGGCGGGTCCACCCGTTTCCATTCAACCAGAAGTTGAGCCAGCACAGCTCTTGCGTCCCCCGGGATACCCAGGTCGATGCTCCGGTTTCGCCCGATCTCTTCGGGTTCGATATCCACCTGGATGGTCCTTGCAGCCGGATTGAAGCGCGGCGGACGTCCGTAGCCGAGTATATAATTGAGCCGGGCGCCGATAAAAAGGACCACGTCCGAACGGGACATGGCCCGTGAACGGGAAATAAAACAGGAATACGGGTGGTCGTCTGGAATGCATCCGCGGGCCAAAGGCGTCGGTACCGTTGCGATGCCTGAGGTTTCGGCAAATTCCAGAAGCTCTTCATGTGCACCGCTCCACAGAATACCGCTTCCATAGACGATCAAAGGCCGCTCGGCTTCGGCCAACATGGCCACGGTCCTGGCCACCAGGGCTGGATCTCCCCAGGGGCGTCCCGGGTGCCGGCAGCCATCGGTCAGGGTCTCGTCCTCCAGCCGGATTTCTTCCTCCAGGATGTTTTGCGGAAAATCCACGAAGGTCGGCCCCGGCATTCCCGCGCAAGCCTTACGAAATGCGATGCCGATATATTCAGCCGTTCGTTGCGCTTCGTAGGCGGTTGCACACCACTTTGTGATGGGGCGCATGAGATCCAGATGGTTCATTTCGTGAAACGCACCGAGTTCGAAATCGGACATTTTACTCTGGCCGGCCAGCAAAACAACCGGAGCCGAACCGAAATAGCAGTTGGACACACCGGTCACGGCGTTGAGAACCCCGGGACCCGGAACCACCCAGGCCACTCCGGGCCGGCCCGTGACCCGGGCATATCCCTGGGCCATGAGCACGGCGGCCTGTTCATGGCGAACATCCACAATCCGTATCCCCTCGGTGGTCAGTGCCTTATAGACACCGAAGGAAGGCACCCCGCTGAGGGTGAAAACGACTTCTACCTTCTGCTTTTTAAGCGCTATTGCCACCAGATCGCTTCCATACTTCGGATTCATGTGGCCCTCCTGATGATGACAAATACCCGCAACGATTTAACTTTTAAAGACACAAATTGAATTGAGAACTTGCTTTCTGTGCGGAAAGTATACGAAGGCGGGCTTTGTTTGTCAAGGAGATTTTATCGCAGTATGGTTCGCCCTTGGCGACCCTCATGTCATGACAGCATTTCCGAACTAATCCTTGTCAATTCTCTTTAGGGATCACTTTCCCAATCATTCCGCAGCATAACGAGCTCATCATCCAAGCCATGATGAAATATATTGAGCGGAGTGCGGGAAAGCCTCCATAAAGCGCAACGGAGCTTTCCTGATAATCACCTGCCCAGTTTATTACCCAGGGATTTACCATAGTCTTGACAGGCGCGAAGCCCTTCGATGGTGCTTACCAGATGTTCCAGAAGATTAAATGATCCCAGATTGACCATATCCATCTTGAATGTGTTCTCCATGGTATCGAAGATCAGCTTGGGAGCATCGCCGCTATGGGTATAGGAACCAAAAGCCCCACCGGCCTTGCCCTGCAGGTTGGCTGTCTGGACCAAAAAAAGGAACGTTTTCATGGTCCCGATCATATCCCGATGGTAAGTAGGGGAACCAAAAATATATCCATCATACCCCTGAAGTTCCTTTCGATTCTTGATTGTCGTAATCCTCTTTAACTCTGCCTCGTTCCCGGAAAATCTTATCCCTTCAGCAATATACTCCGCCATTTTTTCGGTTTTTCCGGTTCTGCTGTCATATGCAATAAGCACCTTCTTCATAATTTAACCTCCATCTTTCTTGATTGCTTTGAAGTGCATAATACTGACCTGCCCGGGAACTATATACCACATTTTAATTCAGGGTTCCGCCATTTTCGTTCTTTAGATCAGGATCATCTCTGGTGCTGGTGAGCAGGCTATTTTATTAATTCTCCCATGTCTGTCCAATTAAAGGTCGAACAAATTAGCAGAAAGAAAAAGGGACTAAAGCTTCTAAACTGTAACAGGTTGATTTATTTGGTGCCCCTGCCGCGATTCGAACGCGGGGCCTGCGGATTAGGAATCCGTCGCTCTATCCTTCTGAGCTACAGGGGCGATCCGGTTGGAAAGGAGGTTTATTTAACACGCTTTTCGGCAGGCGTCAATACGGGGCAGGCATAAAAAGCTTGACAGAGAATTCGTAGGAGGGTTCACAGGTGGTCTTGGTTCTTAGGACAGGAGACAGGGAGTTATAAGTGGTAAAGTGCTCCTGGTTTAGGGTCATGCCGCAGCCTGTTTCTGCGGTAGAGTGTTGAAGTAAACCATAGCCGGGGTCTTCCTGTCAAAGTTTTGGTGCCATCTTTTTTCGTTGTAGAACGTAAAGTAGGTGGCAAGCCCTTTCTTCACCTCCGCCATTGAGCCATACGCCTTCAGGTAAATATCCTCATACTTTACGCTTTTCCAGAGCCTTTCGATAAAGACGTTGTCCATCCAACGGCCCTTGCCGTCCATGCTGATCGCAATGCCTTTTGACCGGAGAGTATCGGTAAACGCTTCCGCGGTGAACTGGCTGCCCTGGTCCGTATTGAAGACCTCGGGGCAGCCGTACTTGGAGATCGCCTCTTCCAGAGCGTCCACGCAAAATGAGCTATCCAGCGTGTTGGACAACCGCCAGGCAAGAACCATCCGACTTGTCCAGTCCATGATCGCTACAAGATAACAGAACCCCTTCGCCATGGGGATGTAGGTTATATCGGTGGCCCACACATGGTTTGCCCGTCTGATCTCAAGGCCACGCAGAAGATAGGGATACTTCACATGTGTAGGATACGCCAACGACAGCCTCGGCTTGATGTACAGCGCCTCGATGCCCATCCGGCGCATCAGACGGCGCACCCTGTCACGACCAACGTCATAGCCCCTTGCCCACAGCTCGTTGCGAATCTTGCGGCTTCCGTAAAACGGGTACGCCAGATGGATCTCGTCGATCTGGCGCATAAGCCCCATGTCCTTCGCGCTCAGAGGCGTCGGAGTGTAATAGACGCCAGATCTGCTCAGATCCAGAAGATCGCATTGCTGTGTCACAGGAAGTTTATCCCCCTTGTCGATCATCATTTTGCGCTCGCATCGCCTATGCGACCGAGCGCGCCTGATAAAAAATCGTTCTCCATCGACAACTGTCCGATCTTCGCGTGAAGATCCTTCACGCTCGGACCTTGTTCGGGTTTCCTGTCCTTGCTGAAAATGTCTGGAGCATGTTCAAGAAGCTGCTTCTTCCACTCCGTGATCTGGTTCGGATGAATCTGGTACCGCTGCGCTAGCTCAACGAGCGTCTGTTCGCCTTTCAGCGCGTCCAACGCCACCTTAGCCTTGAACGCCGGTGCATGATTTCTTCTCGGTCTTTTGCTCATATGCTGCTCCTCCTTAGCCTCATTATAGAGCAGCTTTACCACTTATGTCACTGTCCAGTTTTGCCAGACCAGCGCTTTCAATGCGTCGGCGGGGGCATGCTGCTTATGGGCCGTATGGGCCTTACCGCACAGTCTTCCATCGCCCTAATGTCTCGTCAACCTTGTATGGTGTATCTTTGAATTCAGATAATCATGCTGAGGCCTGTGGGGCTCCGTAGCAGGACACCACAAGCCTCGCAGCAGCTATTCAATTGCTGACAGTCCTGCCTTCGCACACATCATATCTTGTTCCACAGTCCCTCCGCTGACCCCAATTCCGCCAATAACTCTTTTTTTCTCGTCCGTTATTGGGTATCCGCCACCAAAAACAATCAGTCTCCCTCCGACGCAGGTATTCAGGCCGTGGTTCTTAACGCGAGAAGGCAGGAGGCAATGGTCAGCACATAGGGGGAGTCTAACCTAAATCACCTTCCTGGTGCCTCCAGGGAGGTGGAAAGATTATCAAAGAACATTTTTGCCGCCGATCTGGTATTAAAATCGATCGGGGGGCGACCGAAAAGGTCGAAATTTTAGCCAAAAAACATGAAAAAAGAAAAAGCTAATTGTGCAAACCTTTCGGTTTGTTCGCTTAATCCACTTTTTCCTGAAGAGCGTTTTTGATCATTCTCCGTAAGATGTAGAACATGACTTCATCCGGAATAAAGGTAATGCCCGACTTGTCCAGCCAATCCCGGGCCATCCGGTGCGCTACCGCGTCGGGATCTTTTTTCCCCTCGAGTTCTTCCTGAATGAAACGTTTGAAGGCCAGGGTCGATCGGATGCCCCGGCCCAGGAGGTCTTTCGCATCGACTCCGGTAACCGCACCGCCGTGCTCCCATCCGCAAAGAGAAACTTCAAGGGGTTCCAGCTTTTTGAGGCTTTCAATATACTGAATGAAGCTTTCGGTGGCCGTGGGCAGAAATTCACTGCCGTTACCCACCGGAAAGCAGAGGGAATCACCAGGGAAAAGCCATTTTCGGGATGCCTCATAGAGGGTCGCCGCACACCGGCTGTGCCCCGGGGTTTCGTACACATCAAAGCGGATGTTGTTCCCCAGATCGATTTGGTCTCCTTCCTTGAGAGACCTGTGCACGGACATTTCATCAAAACCAAGGGAAACTCCGTTGTATTCCATGGAAAGCCCCATGGCTTCCATCACCTTGCAACTGAAGGTCCTCATGTTTTTAAGCGCCTTTTCCATTCCAAAAATTTCTGCAACACCCCGGGAGGCGAGAACCTGAATCCAGGGGTATCGTTTTCTCAGATAGGGAACAGCGCCGCAGTGATCA
>MICJ01000059.1:0-9462 GCA_001830835.1 Syntrophobacterales bacterium GWC2_56_13
CATCGTGGAAAAATTGAATGCAAATATCGCGAAGGTCCTTGCCCACGGCCAGTACATCAACGGGCCGGAGGTCCGGGAACTGGAGAATGCCCTCGCCGTCTATGTCGGCGTCAGGCACGCCGTCGGCTGCGCGTCGGGGACGGACGCCCTCCTCATGGCGCTCATGGCCCTCGAGATCGGCCCCGGCGACGCCGTCTTCACGACGCCTTTCACCTTCATCGCGACCGCCGAGGTGATCAGCCTCTTAGGCGCGATGCCGGTCTTCGTGGACATCGACCCCGTCACCTTCAACATCGATCCGGCGAAACTTGCTTTGGCCATCCAGGCCGTAAAATCCAACGATCCCACCCTTCACCCCTTACCCCTCACTCCTCACCCCTCACCCCTCACCCCCCGGTGCGTCATCCCCGTGGACCTCTTCGGCCTACCCGCCGATTACGACGAGATCTGTGCCGTCGCCGCCCGGCACGACCTTCTCGTCATCGAAGACGCCGCCCAGTCCTTCGGGGGGGAATACCGCGGCCGCCGCGCCGGCGCCTTCGGCGACATTGCCTGCACCTCCTTCTTCCCCGCGAAGCCCCTGGGCTGCTACGGCGACGGGGGGATGTGCTTCACGGACGACGACCGCCTCGTGGAACTCCTCCGCTCCATCCGCGTCCACGGCCAGGGGGACAACAAGTACGACAACGCCCGGATCGGGATCAACGGCCGGCTGGACACCCTCCAGGCAGCTATCCTGCTGGCCAAGTTCGAGATCTTCCCCGAGGAGATCGAACTCCGCCAGGACGTCGCCAGGCGCTACACGGAGCTGCTCACCCCTCGCTCTTCACGCCTGACGCCTCCCGCAGTACCCGGCGACAGTAAAAGCGCCTGGGCGCAGTACTCGCTCCTCGCCCGCGACGGCGCGGAGCGCACCTTCCTTATGACGAAGCTCAAGGAGGCCGGCATCCCGACCGCGATCTACTACCCGAAGCCCCTCCACCGCCAGACGGCCTTCGCCTCCTTAAGCTACCGCGAGGGCGACTTCCCCCTCAGCGACGACTGTGCACGGAGGATCTTCAGTCTCCCCATGCACCCCTACCTCGCCGCCGAGGACCAGCGCCGGACCGCCGATATCCTGAGGGGAGAATCAGGAAAATAGCGGCCGCAGATCCGCTTTCCCCCCAATAAGGATGGCGTCGAAGCCGGTCCGCTTCTGGGCTACGGGAAAATCTCCCGCCGAAATTGGAATCGGCAAAGAGGTGGGTCTGGGGGGAGATGATGCCCATGTGCCCCTGGATGGTCCCCCACACGGGGGTATCGGTGAGGGGGGGATCAACAGAGGTGTTCTCCTTTATCAAAGAAGCGCCGGAATCCCTCCCGATCCCCGGCGGCGGCCGCGATGCGGGCGAGCCCCTTCTTGAGCTCCTCCGTGCCGGTGGCGATCGAGAGCCGCAGATAGTGGTAAGGTTCTGCGCCGAGCCGGCCGAAGGATTTCCGGTCCAGCGTCGCCACTCCATGGACAAAGAGGAGAAACATCTGGAACAGCGTCGAAGGGCTGGTTTTCTGCCGGATCTCCTCCGGAAGGTTTGCGAAGGCGTCCATGATGCCCAGGTTCCGGCAGGCCCTCTCCACGCTGGGGAAGACGTAGAAAGTCCCCTTCGGTTTCAGGCAGCCGATTCCCGGGATGGCATTGAGACCCTCCACGACCAGGTCGCGCCGCATCCGGAAGGTGTCCACCATCTTTTTAATCGCCGCCGGACCTTCAGGAGATTCCAAACCCAGGCGCACCCCCTCCTGGTTATAGGCGGCGGTGCAGGAGAAGTAGTTGATGTTGAGGTTCTTGAACACCTCCGCCTCCTCCCGCGTGGGAAATAGCGCCCAGCCGATCCGGCCGCCCGTCCAGGCGAAGCTCTTGGAGGCGCCGCTCACCAGGATCGTGTTCCTTTCCATGCTCGGACAGGAGATGATGCTGTGGTGACGGTGAGAGTCGAAAAGGATATGCTCGTAGACCTCGTCGGAAAAGATGCGGACATCGTCGCGGCACCGGGCGCGGATCACATCGGCGAGCTCCTGAAGCTGCTCCGGGGAGGCGACGCCCCCCGTCGGGTTGGAGGGAAAGTTGAGGAAGAGCAGCTTGGTTCTTTCCGACAGGACGGGCGCCAGTTCTTCGCCGGAGAGGGAAAATTCGTTCTCTTCTTTCAGATGGACGGGCGCCGGCGTAGCGCCCACATAGGGGATGAAGGACTCATAGATGGGGAAACCGGGACTGGGATAGACCACCTCATCCCCCGGCCCGCAGTAGGTCTGCTGGCAAAGGCCGATGGGGGGTTTGGCCCCCGGAAAGACCACGATGCGCTCCGCCTCCGCCCGCACCCCCCGCGTCTCGGCAAGCTGCCTCGCGATGGCCGCCCGGAGGGAAGGGATCCCCTGGGGGTCGCAGTAATGGGTATTATCGAGGTCGATCTGGCGTTTGATCTCCTCCTTGATGAAAGCGGGAACCGGGAAATCGGGCTCGCCTAAATTGCACTTGATCACCTCCCGTCCCTGTTCCTCGAGGGAACGGATGTAGGGTCCCATCTTGAATGCATTCTCGCTGTCGATTCGCCCTGCCCTGTCGGCGTATAGCCCCATAACGGCCCTCCCGATATTTTTTATCTTCGCAATTTATTATTACTTCTGCAACAAAATATGTCAACAACGCCGTTCCCGCGCAGGCGGAAAACAAAAAAACGATCCCGAAAAAAGATTGCATTCCCGCGGCCCTGCCGTTAAAATGATCACCATCGCAAAATTTTCCTATGCTGCGCTCAATCATTCGAAGGAGGGGGATGGCATGGGTGATCTGCATAAGCTCTTCAATCCGGCTACGATCGCTGTAATCGGCGCCACGGAGAAGGAAGGGACGTTCGGACGGGCCGTCCTGGAAAACGCTCTGACTTCGGGCGACAGGACGGTCTATCCCGTCAATCCCAACCAGGAAACGGTCCTGGGAAACCCCTGCTGGTCCGATATCGGCGCCGTGCCCGGACCGGTCGATCTGGCCATCGTCGCGACCCCCGCCGCCACCGTCCCGGGAATCGTCGATGCCTGCGGCCGCGCCGGTGTGGAGGGGCTCATCATCATTTCCGCCGGTTTCCGGGAAACGGGCGAAGCGGGAAGGCGCCTGGAGGAGGAGATCCTCCGGATCAACAAATCCTACCGCATGAGGATCATCGGCCCCAACTGCCTGGGGATCATGCGGCCCACTGTGAACCTCAACGCCACCTTCCTCCGGGAGAACCCGGAAGCGGGAAACATCGCCTTCATCTCCGACGTGGGAAGCTTCGGAAGGACCCTGATCGACTGGGGTATGAGCTCCCACATCGGCTTCAGCATGGTCGTTTCCCTGGGTTCCGCCATCGATGTGGATTTCGGGGATGTCATCGATTTTCTCTTCGAGGATCCACACACCAAGAGCATCATCCTCTACATGGAAGAGGTCGTCGGTAATGTGAAGCGCTTCGTCAGCGCCGTCCGCTGCTTCGCCCGCAGCAAACCCGTTATTATTCTTAAGCCCCCGGCCCTGGAGGATGGCGATTGCGCCGGAAAGACCCACTCGGGCGCGATGGCCGGCCCGGAAAGGGTCTACGATGCTCTCTTCCGCCGCCTGGGCGTCGTCCGGGTCCGCGAGGCCCAGGACCTCTTCAACGTCGCCGGAGTCCTGTGCGCCCGCAACCGCCCCCGTGGACCGCGCCTGGCCATTATAACAAACGCCAGCGGCATCGGGATCATCGCCAACAAGCAGTTGCTGCGCTCCGGCGGCAAGCTGGCGGACCTGTCCGAACAGACCATCCGGGATCTGGACGCCCTCCTCCCCCCTTACTGGACCCCGGGAAACCCCGTCCATCTTCTCCGCAACGCCGATACCCGCCGGTATGCGGAGGCCGCGGAGATCTGCCTGAAGGACCCCGGGGTGGACGGGCTCCTGGCCATCTACACCCCCCAGGATTTCGCCCCCCCCCTGGAGCTGGCGGCGGCCCTTATCGCGACGGCGGCAAAGACGGACAAACCCCTGTTGACGGCCTGGATGGGGGGACGGGAGGTGCAGCAAGGGCGCGAGCTGATGGTGGAGAAGGGCATCCCCTCCTATGAAACGGCGGAAGCCGCCGTCCGCACCTACATTTATATGACCCAATACGAGCGGAACCTCCTGCTCCTCCACGAGACCCCGGCGGAACTTCCCCTGGACGAGGCGCCGCCGAAAAACCATCTCAAGGCCCTCATCCGGCGCGCCAACCGGGAGGCCTGTTTAATCCTGACGGAGGAGGACTCCCGGAAATTCCTCCGCAACTACGGCATCCCCGTCATCCCTTCCCGGATGGCAATCACCATGGAGGACGCCCTGGCCATTGCCCGGGAGATGGGGTACCCCGTGGTCCTCAAGGTGGCCTCCCCCGACATCATCAACCGCCAGGACGTGGGAGGCGTCATCACGGCGATCGACTGCGAAGAGGCGCTGAAGACCGCCTACCAGCGCATCCTCGATGGGGTCCGCCAGTTCGCCCCGCAGGCGACGGTACGGGGCGTGACAGTCCAGAAGATGGTCGAGCACATCGATTACGAGCTCATCTTAGGGGCGAAGAAGGACCGCCACTTCGGCGCCGTCATCCTCTTCGGCAGTGGAGGAATCAGCGTGGAGCTGTTCCGGGACTTCTCCGTCGGACTGCCGCCCCTGAACCAGACCCTGGCCCGGCGGCTCATGGAGGAGACTGACGTCTACCGCATGCTCCAGGGCTTCCGGGGGAAACCTCCCGCCGATCTCCGCCAGCTGGAAAAGATCCTGGTGGGCTTCTCCAGGATGATCATCGATTTCCCCGAGATCCGGGAGATGGACATCAATCCCCTCGCCGTCTGCCAGGGAAAGGCCATCGCCCTGGACGCCCGGATCCTCCTGGATCAGGATGTTTTCGCCGAAAAGGCCGCGGCCTATCCCCACCTGGTCATCACCCCCTATCCGACACGGTACGTGACGCCATGGCGCCTGACCGACGGAACCGAGGTCATCCTCCGCCCCATCCGTCCCGAGGATGAGCCCCTGGAACACGAGATGCTCACGACCGTCTCCGAGGCGACCTTCCGCTCCCGGTTCTACCAGAACCTCAAGCACATCAGCCATGCCATGCACGTACGGTCCTGCCACATCGACTACGATCGGGAGATGGCCATCGTGGCCGAGACGCGGACGGATCAGAAAAAACGCATCGTCGGCATCGGAAGCCTCACCATCGACGCCAACGGCAGCTCCGGAGGGGAATTTGCCATCATCGTTCACGATGACTTCCAGGGACGGGGTCTGGCCTCCAAGCTCCTGGATGTCCTCATCGGGATCGCCGCGGAGCGGGGCCTCAAGGAATTCTACGGATTTCTGGAGCCGACGAACGGCAGGATGACCGCCCTCTGCGAGAAGTTAGGCATGACCCGCCGGCGCGCATCCGACGACCTCGTGCGGGTCAGCCTCTTCCTGGCCGGGTAGAAATAAGGAAATGCATGGCGGAGAGAGGGGGATTCGAACCCCCGTGAGGGCTTTTGGCCCCCAAATCGATTTCGAGTCGATCCCGTTACGACCACTTCGGTATCTCTCCGGTTTGTTGTCTCACGGCGATGATGTTAGCCTCTTTTCGCGGAAAAATCCACTCAAAATTTCAGCGCAGGCCTCCCGGAGGACCCCTCCCGTGATCGCGACGGCGTGGTTGAACCGCCGGTCTTCGAATAGGCGATAGAGACTGACCGCGGCGCCGTTCTTAGGATCGGCGGCCCCGAAGACCAGCCGTTCGATCCGGGCGTGGATGATCGCCCCCGCGCACATGATGCAGGGTTCGAGGGTCACGTAGAGCGTCGTTCCCGCAAGGCGGTAATTACCTGCGGCGGCCGCCGCCTGTCGGATGGCGAGGATCTCCGCATGGGCCGATGGGTCGTGCAGGGAGATCGGTCTGTTGAGAGCCCGCGCGAGGAGTTCCTCCCCCCGGACGATCACCGCCCCGACCGGCACCTCCCCCGCCTCCCGGGCCAGGGCGGCCTCCTCCAGCGCCAGCTCCATCCATCTCTCATCGATTTCCATCTGTTTCTCACTCCCATTTTTCTCATGCATTTTTCAAAGCCCGGCGACAATCGACAAGAAGCGGGGGAAAAGGGCGGACAACCCCCTATTTTTCACGCCCCGGCTAAGCCCTGTGCCTGACATTACGATTCGCCTTTGACTTTTTCCGTGAATTCCGCCATCATCCGTCGGAAAGACGGAGGGTATTTTACATCCCATGACGGCGAAGAAATTCCTCATCCCCTTTGTGTTGGCGTCGCTGGCGGGCCATGCGCTGGTCCTTGCCCTGACGACCCGCATCGACATGACGGGGGGTTCGCGGGCGGAGAAGGTGATGACCGTCGAGCTGAAAGCGCCCCAGGAAAAAGAGACGCAGCGGGAACCCCACCGCCGCGAAGATGCGCCGCCCCCTCCGGTGTCGATGGCCGCCGGTTTCCGCGAGGATTCGGCCTCGCTCGGCAGCCGGAACGGACCTTACGACTCATATCTCATCGAGATCCGTCAGAAGATCGAGCAGATCTGGAGC
The DNA here is from genome assembly GCA_001830835.1 of Syntrophobacterales bacterium GWC2_56_13. Lineage (GTDB taxonomy): Bacteria > Desulfobacterota > Syntrophia > Syntrophales > UBA5619 > JAKAFS01. The sequence continues at coordinate 6,585 of MICJ01000059.1, forward strand.
TACCCGCCGGAGGCCCTCTCCCTCAAGACGGAGGGAAACGCCGTGATCCGCTTCACGATCAACGCCAGCGGCGCGCTGGCGGGATACTACGTCACGTCCACCTCCGGCAGCCCCGTTCTGGACGAGGGGGCCCTAGCCGTCGTCCGGGCCGCAGCGCCCTACGACCCCCTTCCCGCCTCATTCAAGCTGTCGCGTCTCCACATCACCGCGACCTTCAGCTACCGGATGCAATAGAGTAAAATGGGGACAGATCTATTTTCCCTGGGAAAATTGGGAAAATAGATCTGTCCCCATTTTCCCATTTTCAGATCTCCGAAATGATCCCCGCCAGGCTCCGGCTCACCTCGAGCATGCGGTCCCTGAGCTCGGTCTGCTCCACCCAGGTCTTCGCCTCCACCTGTCCCCGTCGCTCACGGAGCTGGGCGAATCGTGTCTCCATGTCGGCAATGAGAAACTCCCAGTCGATCCGCGGTGCGGCCTTCTCGGGATATTCCACGCGCTCAAGCTCGCGGCCGGCCTCCAGGGTGATCTCTTCGAGGTAGTCCGGAATGGAGACCGGAAGGCTGAAGCGGCTCTCGATCAGCCGGGCGAGCTCCTGCTGGGCGCCGTATTCGCCGTGGATCAGAAAGACCTGCAACCTCTCCGTCCGGAAATGGGCAAGCCAATCCAGAAGCTGGCTCTGTCCCGCATGGGCGGAGAGGCCGTTGATCGTGAAGACCTTCGCCCTGACGGCAACCTCCTCGCTGAAGATCCGGACCTTCTGTGCGCCGTCCACGATCTTCCGGCCCGTCGTCCCCTGGGCCTGGAAGCCGACGAAGACGACGCTCGCCCCCTCGCGCCAGAGGTTGTGGCGCAGGTGGTGCTTGATCCGGCCGGCATTGGCCATGCCGCTCGCCGAGATGACGACCGCGGGCCCTTTGACGCTGTTAATCTCCATCGACTCCTGCGTCGAGGGGGTATAGCGGAGCTGGGGGAACGTCAGGGGATCCTCGCCGTTCGCGAAAAGGCGCTTCGTCTCCCTGTCGAAAGCATCCTGGTTCTTCCGGAAGATCTCCGTCGCCTGGATGGCGAGCGGGCTGTCCAAAAAGACAGGCATGTCCGCGGGCAGGCGGCCGTCTTTCGCAAGCAGGTGGAGAGAATAGATCATCTCCTGGGTACGCTCCACGGCGAAGGCCGGAATGATCACCTTTTCGCCTTTGGCGTAACTGTAGGCCACCGCCTCGGCCAGTTCGTCGAGGCTGTCCTTTTCGTTCCTGTGGTTCCGGTTCCCGTAGGTCGATTCCATGAAGAGGAAATCGGCCTCGGCGATCCGGGCGGGGTCCTTCATGAGGAGCTGCGCCGGACGGCCGAGGTCTCCGGAAAAGACGATGCGGCTTGTCTTGCCGTCTTCCGCGACGGTCAGCTCCAGCATCGCCGCACCGAGGATGTGGCCCGCGTCCCGGAAGGTGACCCGCAGGCCCGGAAACGGCGAAAAGGGCGCCCCGTAGGTCACTGTCGCAAAGAGGGGAAAGGCGGCCATCGCATCCTTCTGTGTGTAGAGGGGGGTGATATCCGCCTCCCCGTAGCGGAGCCTCTTGCGGCTCTTCCACTGCGCCTCCGTCTCCTGGATGTGGGCGCTGTCCAGAAGCATGACCCTGAGGAGATCCTCTGTCGGCTCGGTCATGTAGACCTTGCCGTGGAACCCCTTCTGGACGAGACGGGGGAGGAGCCCGGAATGGTCCATGTGGGCGTGCGTCATCAGGATGAATTCGATCCCGTGGGGATCGTAGATCTCGACATCCCAGTTGCGTTTGTCGATCTCCGCGTTCCCCTGATGCATGCCGCAGTCGATCGCGAACCGATGGCCGCCCGCCTCCAGGATGTAACAGGAGCCGGTGACCGTCCTTGCCGCACCCATAAACCTGACTTTCATAGCCGCCTCGTGATAAGTTTGAAAAATGGGGACAGATCTATTTTCCGAAGCGGGAAAAAGATCTGTCCCCATTTTTCATAACGCAACGGCCGTAAAATTGCAACGGCCATTCGCGGAAGGGCTTTCCCCGACGGCACTTCGGTCTGGCGGCACTTCGGTCTTGACAGGGCATCCCCTTCCGGGTAGATTCGGGGCGTCTCATCCCGGACACAGGAGTATGCCATGCACCCCGAGATCCGAAATTCAGCCCAGGAGATCGATACCGCAGACTGGAAAGAGATCGCCGTCGAATACGGGCCGGAGATCCTGATGATACGCGTCCCACCGCATTGCGACACCCTGACGATGAAGGAGATCCCGATCCTCCCCGACCCGCGGGCCGCCTACGAGGAGGCACTTTCGAACCCCGTCGGTTGCCGGCCGCTGGCGGAGATCATCCGGACAAAGGGGAAACCGGCAGCGGAGCAAACCCCGTGAACGCGGTCATTGAAGCGGAGCATCTCCGCAAGGCCTTCGGGGAGATCGTTGCCGTCGATGATGTCTCCTTTGCGGTCAAAGCCGGGGAGTGCTTCGGGATCCTGGGCCCCAACGGGGCGGGAAAGACCTCCACAATCCGGATGGTTTACGGCTTCTCCCCGCTCACGGCGGGGACGCTCAAGGTCTTCGGCCTCGATATCGCCTGGAATGCCCGCGCCGTCAAGGCGCGGATCGGCGTCTGCCAACAGGAGAACAACCTCGATCCGGACCTCTCCGTCCTCCAGAATCTCGTGGTCTTCGCCCGCTACTTCAACATCCCCGCGAGCGAGGCCGCCGGGCGCGCCCGGGAGCTGATGCGCTTCATGGCCCTCGACCACCGCGAAAACTCCCGCGCCGTCGACCTCTCCGGGGGGCTGGTCCGGCGGCTCGTCATGGCCCGCGCCCTCCTGAACCGGCCGGAGCTTCTCATCCTCGACGAACCGACGACCG
>MICJ01000059.1:9475-12697 GCA_001830835.1 Syntrophobacterales bacterium GWC2_56_13
TGCTGACGACCCACTACATGGAAGAGGCCTCCCGCCTCTGCGACCGGCTCCTGATTATGGACCAGGGACGCATCCTCGTCGAGGGGAAGCCGGAAGAGTTGGTCCGCCGCCATGTCGGCCGCCACGTTCTTGAGGTCGCCGACCCCGCGGAAGATCTCACGGCTTTCCTCCGGGAAAGGGATGTCCGGTACGAGAGCTACGGCCATCGGATCATCGTCTACGTGGAGGACGGAAGCGACCTCTACCGGGAAATAAGCGACCGGTTCCGCCAGAAGGGTTGCACCATGCGGATGGCGACGCTGGAGGACGTTTTCTTGCGTTTGACGGGGAGGGAGTTGAGAGAATGAGCGCCCTCTATCCGCCGATATCCCGCCGCTTTATCCGGGTCTGGCAGCGGAACCTGACCGTTTACCGGAAGAGCTGGAAGATCAGCTTCATCCCGCCGCTCATGGAACCCCTCTTCTACCTTCTGGCCTTCGGCCTCGGCCTGAGCGGGCTTGTCGGAAACATCCGCTATCAAGGTCAGGAGATCTCTTACGTCCGGTTCATCGCCCCGGCGCTCATCGCGATCACCGTCATGAACAACGCCTTTTTCGAGAACACCTACGCCTCGTTCGTCCGGATGTACTACCACAAGACCTTCGATGCAATGATGGCGACGCCGCTCACCGTCGAGGAGATCATCACAGGCGAGATCATCTGGGGGGCGACGAAGGCGGTGATCGCGACGGCAATCATGATGGCCGTGATCAGCTGCTTCGGCCTGATCCGGTACCCGGAGGGGCTGCTCCTGCTCCCGCTTGCCTTCCTCGGGGGCCTCGCCTTCGGCGCCGCCGGGATGGTCTGCACGGCGGTCACACCTAACATCGAGCTGTTCAACCTGCCGGTGTTCCTCTTCATCACGCCGATGTTCCTCTTCGGCGGGACCTTCTTCCCCATCGAGAACCTACCCCTTTGGGCACAGAAGACGGCCCTGCTCCTGCCGCTCACCCACCTCGTCAACCTCGCTCGGGCCTTCGCTAACGGCCGGATAGACGCGACGGTCCTGCCGGGGATCGCCTATCTCGCCGCCTTCAGTGCGGCCGCCTTTCCGCTCGCGATCCGCAAGATGCGCCGGCGCCTGATCAAGTAAGAAGGGAGATCATCGGGAGGACTCCACGTACTGAACGATCTTCTCGCCGAGCGTCCGGACGATCTGTTCGAAACTCGCCTCGTCCCTCTCGAGAAGGGTCATCCTGAAACCGGGCAGGTCGGTGAAGAAGGAGGTGAGCGGGATCACGCAGATCCCCGTGGCCCCCAGGAGGTAATAGACGAAGCGCTTGTCGAATTCGATGGGCTCGGAGACAAGCTTCCCGATGTAGGTCCGGATCTCCTCCTGCGCTATCGGCAGGGACTGGCGTCCGTTGAGGATTGCGTCGTTGAAGACCACCGTCATGTAAAAGGCGCCACAGGTCCGGTTCACCATCACATAGGGGAGGTCCTTGAGGATCCGGTAGGCGATGTTGGAGAGCTTCTCGTAGCGCCGGAGCCGCTCGTCGAGGTAGGGCTGGTACTCCGGGTGGTCCATGATCCTGGGGATCGCCATCTGCGGGAGCGTGGTGGAGCAGACCTCCGCCATCTTCTGGGTCAGGATGGCGTCGATGTAGCGGGCGAAGGTCTCGTCCCTGCCGGCATTGTAAATCTCCATCCAGCCGCATCGGGAACCGGGCCAGGGGAACTCTTTGGAGATCCCCTTCATGCTGATTCCCGGCACGTCGCCGATGATGTCGGAGATGGGGACGGTCTTCTTCCCGTTGAAGACGATCCGGTGATAGGTCTCGTCGATGACGAGGAAGAGGTCGTAGTCCCGGGCGATTTGCACGATCCGCCGGAGCGTCTCCTCTGGATAGACGTAGCCGGTGGGGTTGTCGGGATTGATGACCAGGATCCCGACGATGGCGCGGTGGCTCTTCACCTTCCGCTCCAGTTCGTTGACGTCCGGAGACCAGTCGCAGTAGGGGTTCATCCGGTAGGTGTTCGGGGGAAACGAGGCGTGGAGGACCTCGGCCAGCAGGTGCGTGGAGTAGGTCGGCTCCGGCATGATGATCCGCGCGTCGACCCGGATGGCGCTGTAGGCCCGCGCGATCGCGTCGCCGAGACCGTTGAAGAAGATGATATCCTCCGGCGTGATCTGCGCCTTTCCCCGCCGGTTGACCCTTTCCGCAAGGAATTCGCGGGTCGCATCCATCCCCTTCGTCGGAGAATAGCCGTAGGAGCAGTCTTCCTGCAGGAGATCGGCCAGCACCCCCCGCATCCATTCGGGGACCCTCTCCCCCTTCTGGACCGGATCGCCGATGTTCTCCCAGATCACCTCGACGCCCGCCTGTGTCAACCGGTTCGCCACATTCACGATGTTTCTGATCTCGTAAACCAGCCCGCTGCCGCTCTTGGCAATGTCGAATCTCATGTCTCCGCCTCGTATGATTTCCGGTGATGGATAAAATGATTTTTTGTCCAATAGTACAACTCGTGCCGCCTGTCCACCATTTTTTCTTCCGAACACCGGAACAGCAACTCCTTTTCAATTTCCCCTTATCAATATATACTCATCAATGTATTGGAAAATTATCGCGAGGGTGATCTCATGAAACGTGCCTGGAGTCTCATCGAAACGCCGCAGCAACTGGCAAGGGCGAAAAAGGCGATCTGCGCTTCCGGGATCATCGCCATCGACACGGAGTATGATTCCTTCCGCTACTTCCACGAGAAGCTCTGCCTCATCCAGGTCCAGACCGGGGTGAAGACCTGGCTTATCGACCCTCTGGCCGGCCTCGACCTCTCCTTCCTGGGCAAGGTCCTGATCGACCCGGACGTCCTGAAGATCCTCCACGCAGGCGACAACGACATCCGCATCCTGAAGCGGGACTACGCCTTCGCCTTCAGAAACATCTTTGACACCCACCGGGCCGCCTCGCTCCTGGGCTGCCGCCGGCTCTCGCTCTTGACGCTTCTGGAGGGTTACCTGGGGGTCACGCTGGAGAAGAAGATGCAACGCTCCCGCTGGGACCTCCGCCCGCTGAGCGAAGAACAGCTTGACTACGCCTCCCGGGACACCGTTCATCTTTTAGATCTCTACCGGAAACTCGACCGCGAGCTAAACGAGCGGGGCCTCGAAAAAGAGGCGGCGAGGCTCTTCGCTGAGATGATCACGGCGACCTGGCATCCTAAGAGGCTCGACCAACT
>MICJ01000059.1:12706-16234 GCA_001830835.1 Syntrophobacterales bacterium GWC2_56_13
GAAAATCCAGGGATACCCGACACTGACCGCCGAACAGAAGGAACGCCTCCGCAAGCTCTTCCGCTGGCGCTTCGAAAAGGCGAGGGAGACCAACAGGGCCTCCTTCATGGTTCTGCCCGATCAGCACCTCGTAGATCTATCGAGGCTCGACGACGCCTCCCTCGACGCCCTCACCGTCTCCGGTCGCCTCTCCCCCAAGAAGGCGGCCCATTTCGGCGCGGAACTCCTTAAGGTCCTCAGGATCGCTGTAATCAGCGAGGGTTGAGGTCGTTCTTTTCCTTGACATGCCCGTGCCATTTTTATAAATTTATGAGAAAGGAAGACCGCGAATTCACGGGCAGGGCGAAAATCACAGAGGCATGACTATGGACTGGTTCAAACAGTGGATCGTCAAACATTTTGAGGAAGTGCTGGTCGGTCTCATTCTCCTTGCGGCTTCTATCGGCACCTACTTTCTCGAGGAAAAGTCCATTATCCTCAATTTTTATTATCTCCCCGTCCTGATGGCGAGCTATCTGCTGGGAAAAAGAATGGGCCTATTGACCGCCATCCTTTCGGTTCTGTCTGTACTGCTGTTCGTCTTTGTTTTTCCCGAGCGCTTTCTCGAGGGGAGGCAATTGTTGTCTAACCTGGCCCTGCTTTCCTCCTGGGCCGGATTTCTCATCCTGGCGAGCATCCTGGTGGGAACCCTGTACGAGCTGAGCGAGCTGCGCATGCTTGATCTGAGAAGGGCCTACGTCGGCATCCTGGAGATCCTATCCAAATACCTGGAATCCACGGATCAGTACACCAAGGGCCACTCCCTCAGGGTATCGGATTTTTCACAGGAAACAGCCAAGGCCATGGGATTGTCCAATGTTGAAGTGGAAAACATTCGCGCCGCCGGTTTGCTCCATGACATCGGGAAGATAGAAATAAGCGTGGATGTTCTGCGCAAAGCGGCTGGTTTAAGTGAGGAAGAGCGGGTATTGATCGATACGCACGCCTCCAAAGGGGCAAACATCCTCTCCTCGGTGGGCGCAGTGCTCAGGGATGTTGTCCCCATTGTCCTTGCCCACCACAAGTATTTCATGGGCGATCTTGAGGAAGGCGCCAAGGAGCACACCAAGATCCCTCTGGGCGCCCGGATCCTGGCAGTTGCAGACTCTTTCGATGCCATGGTGACCGATCGCCCTTACCGCAAAGCCATGCCTCCCTGGACGGCATTGGAGGAACTTTCCGCCAAAGCCGGGACCCAGTTCGATCCCCAGGTTGTCGAAGCGTTTAAAAGGGTCATCGCGGGAAAAATGGGAAGATTCTGAATCCCACGTATTTTCGCATTTCCCTCACGACGCTTGCCTTCTTCGGGGAAAACCGCAGCCACCGCCCGATCAGACAGAGGTAAAATTCGACTTTTTTACCAACGCATCAATCTTAACCATTATCTTAATGCGGTTTTTTAGCCGGTGATGAAATAAAAATAAAAAGGAGGAAAACCAAAATGGCAAAAGAGACATTTTCAATTATCCGGCAGCATAGAGTCAATTAACTGATGGAAGGTGATCGGATGTCGGAGAAGAGCGTTACATTGCCCGTCACAGGGATGACCTGTGCAAACTGTGCTGCCAGTATAGAAAGAGGCCTGAAAAAGCTCGAAGGCATCAATCATTCACATGTCAATTTTGCGTCGGAGCAGGCGGCGGTCAGTTTTGATCCCCAAAAGGTCCGACTCAAGGACATCGTCGAAAACATTCGCAATTCCGGATATTCGGTCGCGACAACCAAGGTCGAATTGCCGATTATCGGCATGACCTGTGCGAACTGTGCGCTGAACATCGAAAGGGCATTGAACCGGGATGTTCCGTGGCTTGTGAGCGCCACGGTAAATTTTGCCTCCGAAAGGGCAGCCATTGAATTTGTGTCCTTTGTTTCCAACCTGGACGATATTATTTCAGCAATAAAAAAAGCTGGTTACGGCGCAATACCGCCGGATGATGTCCTGGAAGGCGAGGATGCCGAACAGGCTGCCCGAAATGCAGAAATCAAGGATCAAACCAGGAAATTTTCAGTCGGGGTGCTGTTTGCATTGCCGCTCTTTGCGCTCAGCATGCTGCGGGATTTTAACCTCATCGGTCCGTGGAGCCATGCGCCCTGGGTGAACTGGCTTTTTCTATTCCTTGCCACACCTGTCCAATTCTATACCGGCTGGGATTATTACGTAGGCGGGCTCAAGAGCCTTAAAAATGGAAGCGCGAACATGGACGTGCTGGTCGCCCTGGGATCTTCGGTTGCCTATTTTTATTCATTTACAGTTTTGGTTTTCCCGTTTGCCGGCGGTCATGTCTATTTTGAAACGGCGGCGGTGATTATCACCCTGATCAAACTGGGCAAATTGCTCGAAGCAAGGACCAAGGGCAAGACCGGCGGGGCTATCCGCAAGCTTATCGGCCTGCAACCAAAAACCGCCACGATTCTGGAAAACGGGATCGAGAATGAAATCCCTCTGACCCCGGTCAAAGTGGGCGATGTCATGATGGTGCGGCCGGGTGAAAGGATCCCCGTAGACGGAATCGTGCTCGAAGGAGAGTCGGCGGTTGATGAATCCATGATCAGCGGCGAACCCATGCCGGTCGACAAACAGATCAACGACATGGTTATCGGGGGAACGATCAATGGAGAAGGGCTGCTGAAGTTCAAAGCAAGCCGCGTCGGCAAAGAAACCGCCCTTGCCCAGATCATCAAGCTGGTTCGGGAGGCCCAGGGGAGCAAGGCGCCGATACAGGCTATCGCTGATAGGGTATCGGCCATATTCGTTCCCGCCGTCATTTTCACAGCCTTGATGACCTTTGCCTTATGGTGGGGGATTACGGGGGAATTTACGCCCGCGATGATCAGGCTGGTGGCGGTGCTTGTGATCGCCTGCCCCTGCGCTTTAGGGCTTGCCACCCCCACGGCAATCATGGCCGGGACGGGAAAAGGGGCGGAAAAAGGCATCCTGTTCAAAAAAAGCGTCGCGCTTGAAAACGCCACCAAACTCGATATCATTGTCCTGGATAAAACGGGAACCATCACACTGGGGAAACCCGCAGTGACCGACATCATCATCTTAGATAAAAGTTTCAAGAACGAAGATGAGCTTATGGCACTTGCGGCCTCCGTTGAAAAAGGTTCCGAACACCCTCTGGGAAAGGCTATTGTAAACGAGGCAAAAAAAAGAAATATCGACCTCCGGGAACCTGAAAATTTTAAAGCCGCGGGCGGTTTCGGTGTCGAGGCGCGGATAGGCGGCAGGGCTGTAAGAGTGGGGAAGCCCAAATGGTTTGCCGAGGTCGGGATTGATATCACTAAAGCTGAAGATTAGATAAGGCTGCTTCAATCCGCAGGTAAAACCGTCATGGTTTTGGTTCAGGGCGAGGAACTCTCGGGCCTGATTGCGGTGTCGGATACCCTTAAGCCGGAATCCAAAGAGGCGATCGAGGAGCTCCACGCGCAAAAAATAAAGGTGGTCATGCTTACGGGCGACAATCTTCAAACCGCAAAAGCCATTGC
>MICJ01000059.1:16356-29433 GCA_001830835.1 Syntrophobacterales bacterium GWC2_56_13
CCCCGGCGCTTGCCCAGGCAGATATAGGACTGGCCATCGGAACAGGGACGGACGTGGCCATTGAAACGGGCGATGTCATCATTTCCAGCGGCAGTTTAACGGGGGTGCCGAGGGTCATCAGGATCAGCAGGGCAACCATGCGGACGGTCAAGCAGAATCTTTTTTTGGCCTTCGTTTACAATGTCACGCTTATTCCGGTGGCAGCGGGAATCCTTGCACCATTTGATTTTTTCCCGGCCTTTCTAAGGCAGCTCCATCCGATTCTGGCCGCCTTGGCAATGGCGTCAAGCAGTATTTCCGTGGTGACCAACAGCCTCCGCCTGTATAATGCCAAAATCAAGTAATGGTCGCACCTTCACTCATCCACAAGATCGGCCTCGGAGGTGAGGGTTATCAATAGATGCTTGCCAACCATGAAACCCCCGTTTTCTATCTCGCGGTTGGCGGTGATCCCGAAATCTTCGCGGTTGATTTCGGTTGTCGCTCGAAATCCAAAGGTCGTAAGAGAGCGGGCATCGCCGCGGTAATGCGAAGGACCGGCATAACGCACATCCAGACTGACCGGGCGAGTGACCCCATGGATGAATAAGTCTCCCTGCACCTTGCAGTGGTCCAGTCCCGCAGGCTCCACACGCTTGCTCTTGAAACTGATTTTCGGAAACCGTTCGACGTCGAGATAATTGATACTTCTGAGATCTTCATCCCGTCCATCATGGCCGGTGCAAATGGAGGACGCATCAATCTCCACATCAACGGAAGATCGAGCCACATCGGACGGATCAAACTGAAGTGTTCCTGACAATGTATTGAACCGGCCTGTGATCCACGTCACCATCATATGACGGACTTCAAAGATGGCTGAGCTATGATTGGGGTCGAGATTCCATTTCGCCATATCGTCTCCTCCTTTATTATTCTGTTGGCCTTTTATCTCTGGGGATACGCGGTAAATATGAAGTCCTTCGCCTTCACAATGGCATGGCACTGATAGCACTCCTGTGCAAAGGAGTCGTCCTTTCCAAATGGCGTAAATGTTGCGGTCTTTGCATCATAGAGGAACCGTGCATATCCCCAGCCGCTGGTGGAGGGGAACCTCCTTGAGTCCTTCATGATAAACTCAACCCTCTTGAGAACATCCGGCTCATGGGCGGCAGGAAAGACAGGACTTTTTCTTTCGGACCAGCCGATCTTTACGATGACAGACCCTTCGGGAAAGGATTTTCCATTGCCGGGAATGCCATCCTTATATGCATTGATCATTATGGTGTTTCCGAGGATGGCTCGCAATTCATTATTGTCGGTCCTGTAGCTTGGAGCGATGACCTGCCAGGTTTCATATCCCCTGATCTCAGAAAAAGATATTCCGTTCGGCGCTTTCAATTCATATTTATCCTGCGCCATGAGCGAGTCTCTACACCACATGAAGAGAACAACCACAAGGATTGCAATGGCAGACAAAGTCCTCTTTTTCATTGCGCACACCTCCTCTTTCTCATTTTCACCGGTAAACGCTGTTCCTAAGCAACCTGTACTAAAGCACCTTAAATTCCACACGCTCCAGAAGCTCCCCGACGAGCACTGCCGTATCACCCACGATTCGCGCGCATTCCAGAGCCTTTTCGCTCTTATAATAACTCCTGGCCTGTTCCCGGTCTTTCCAGTTTACCCGGGCGATCTCCCGGCAGAGGATACTCCCATGGTTTTTGGCGATTTCCTTCTGGAATCGCTCCAGAACTTCATGGGCATAGGACCACATCTTCGGGTCATCCTTCTCATCCTCCGAGGCGCGGCTGAACCTTAGCCCCATAACCGCCAGCGCCCCGACAATGGCGCCGCAAACTTCCCCGTTTCCCCCCAGCCCCCCGCCGAATGCCCCCATGGCTTTCATGACTTCGTCGTCTTTCTTCCCCAGCTTCTCTTGCCCGACCGCAAGAACGGCCTGACTTCAATGAAACCGCTTCACCATCAACTGGACGGCCTTATCTCTCATCTCTTCCTTTGTCATTTTTTCACCTCCGATTATTTATTTATGCTTCAGTCATGATTGCCTCTGACATGTCCACTTCAACCGCCGGATACGTGCATGACACTATTTCAATTTAAATCTTGCCGATGATGTTTTTAAGGCATTGCCGGTCATAAATGGTCTCTTTGCTTAGCGTGATTAAGATCCCGAAATGCTGACCAGGACCTTTCGATCCCGCGGCTCATTGTCGAAGTCAACCAAAACGATCTGTTGCCATGTTCCCAAAACGAGACGGCTATTGATCAAAGGAACGGTGAGAGAGGCTCCCAGAAGCGCTGCCCGTACATGGGCATAACCATTCCCATCACCCCACTTGGCGTCATGCCGATATGGAATTCCGGTTGGGGCAAGGCGTTCGATGGCTTCTTTCAAATCCCAGACAACGCCGCTTTCATATTCGATGGTTGTGATCGCAGCAGTGGAGCCAGGTACAAAGATGAGAACCTGTCCCTCTGTCAATCCTGATTCAGCAACTTTACAGGGTACATGGGCGTGATGTCAATGAGGTCGGTATCGCCACTGGTCTTGAAATACAGATAAGAATTTGAGATTTTGAAGTCCATTGATCCATCCTGGTCACATCCAGCTTACGACATATTCCATATATTCCATACCCAAGGGCGTATTTCTACCATGGCAATGTGGGGCACACAAAGCCATAAAGTCAAGTAATTTCGTTGAATGCCGGTCTCTCTGGCCAACGAAACAGGGCCAATGGTATAAAAGCTGTAGTCAGGAAAAAGCAAAGACGGGAGGCAGAAGGTGGCAATCCGGGACAGAAAAACTGATTTCTCTTGACAGACGTAATTATTTTTCTTAATCTTTTCAATAATATGTTACGTTGCATGGAAGGAATGATTTGTCAGGAGCACGATATGAAAGCTATCAAAACATTTGCAGAAGTAGGGTCCGACAAAAGCCTTGTTCTCAAATCCCTGCCATTTGTACCGGGCAGCAGAGTTGAGGTGATCGTCTTCCCTGCCGCAGATGGCGAAGATGTTTTTTCGACAATGGACAAAATTGTGAAGAAGAAAAGAATCAAACCCCTGACCATGAAGCAGCTGGAAAAGATCATTCATGATATCCGAGGGGTCAGTTGAAGATTCCGATCGTCATCGACACCAATGTTCTCATCTCCGGTTATCTCATATCCGCTCTTCCCTCGCCCGATTCACATAATCCTGGGCATCATCCCTTCCCAGATCCCTTTTCCCGTTCCGTAAAGATCGTTCCAATTCAGGGTCATCCCCGATTTTGTCTGAACGGAGCGGACCCGTCTTGCAATGCACTCAATCAAATGAATAAGTGCTATCATACTTCCGGCACGACGATTTCTTCCGGCGGTATCCAGACGGCCTTGCCATTCCGCCAGACAGCGATGGGATTCCCCCGTCGCTTATGCTCGGCCAGGGCCTCGGCAACTGCCTCTTTCAACGCCATTTCGGCTTTTACCTTTATAAGGAAGATCGCGTACATCTTCCCTGCTTTTGCGCGTCTGTTTTTTCATTACCTGGAACTCCTTTCAATCATTGAAAACAGTTTATCATCAATAACGGTTAAATTGCCACTTTCTTCATCTGCAATCAGGCGGGGCAAATCCGCAGAATTATCGAACAGCATCCATGAATCGAGTAACGGTCTGTTCAGGATAGCCATATTTCCGGATGAACGCTTCAACACCTGCTGTTTTTTAATAACCAGTCGGTTCAGTAATTATGATTTGAACATATTTTTATTATGCCATATCAGAAATTCTGGCAATGGATGAAATTTTTCAGGCATTTTGATCTTTTGACCGTTGATTGCCGCGAGTGTAGATTGAGCAAAATGATCGTCGATTAATTTGGTAATTTCTTTTGAGACGGCAACCGTATAATCAGGCAGAACTGTAATCAACCCCCTGTCAAACGCCTTATCATGTAACACTGACAGGCATAGGCCATTGTGCGGATTCAGTCGATTTCCACTATCCATGTTCCAAGGTACAATATGGCTCGTAATAAGCAGTTTTGGCTCAGAAAGTCCACTTATACAACATGCTCCGGCGTAGCTGCTTAAAACCATGCGTCGGAAAATTGTTTGCTTCGTTCTGATTTCAACTTCAGCTTTACGAGTCGTGATAACGGAAATACCAAGCTGTTCTTCAAAATCCTCATCAGAGAGAATTTTATAACCGGGAAGATCCTTTGTTGCTTTTAGCAATTCATTGTCCCAATCAGTTTGGAACTCTTCCCAAACCATTTTATCCGTTACAGACGCATTTCCAAGACCTGTCCTGCCAGAAGCTATGATTTCTGGATCAAGACTTGCGAAATTTACCAGCTTCATGGCAACAGCGGAGGACGTTCTGCCTATTTTATCTGCTAATCTGATAACATCGGGATTTCTGGAGTGCATTTTGCCAAAGGGAATTTGACAATACAGCGCAAGAGCAAGTTTTAGTTCCTCAACAGTCCATTTATTCATCACATTCCTCTACCAAATAAATGTAATCGCAACTTGGACAAGTATGAAGTTGCGAACCACCTTTGTAGCTAATCCACTTTGTTCGCACATCACATTTTCTACAAGTTTCAGGCTGGTCTGTCATCAAAAACACTTCCAAATTATCGCTGTTTTTTTTCGCCGCTATCAATATATGCGGATTCATCGTTCTTGCAATCTCTCTAATAACCGGCACTACGGATGCATTGCCGAATTGTTTGTAAGCTTGTGCATCTGAAACCGGGATTTTGAAGTCATCCGGGAATCTTTTTCCCCCCGGCCAATAGATAGCGCGCTTCGTCCAGGCTTTCCTCCTCTTGGGTGAGCCGGTACAGAGATAGGGCTTTTTGCTTTTCCCTATCGGTCATAGAGATACTCCCTCTCGTTTACACACTTTGTAAATTGGGGACTCCGATAAAGGGCCCTCCTCGATTTCTTTTTTTCCGAAGATGATGGCAGAGATAAATGCATCATGGGCAAGGTTGATCTCAAAGATGATATCATCAATCTCGGAAGCGATGGACGAGTTGTATTCTGCCAGTTCAATCATGACATCGATATCTGAATCCGGCCTATCCAGACCCTTGATTTTCGAACCAAAGACGCGGAAATCGAGAACGTCATACTTCTGTACAAGGGCATCTTTTAGGCTTTTCAGGGCAAGCGCCTCATTATCTTTTAATTTCAGAGCCATAACAATAACCTCTCTTTAGCCGTTGCAATGTACAGATGGTAACGGAAAGTGTTCCTTTTTGCAAACAATAACCTGGTATGCAAAGCTTTTTGAAAAGCGTTGACCAAGCACCCCTCAAACGAAAAGAAGGTTAACCCATGTCTGAGCTAACCCCCTGTTTCTCTTTTGGTGCCGAAGCCGGGACTTGAACCCGGACAGGCGTACACCCACTAGACCCTGAACCTAGCGCGTCTACCAATTCCGCCACTTCGGCAATGTCCCTTGGATACGGAACTTGGCGATTATCTACACTGACGGTCGGGACCTTGTCAAGCAAAATTGGCTGCTTCGCAAAAGTCCAAGACCTCTCTCCGCGTTGCGCTTCATCCTTTCCCTCGACAGGTTCGGGGCAGGCTCAGTGCCTGTTACGATGAGCCTGTCGAACCGCGCGCGCCTTGCCTCCGGAGCGTTTTACGAAGCCGCCCCGGATGCAAAGCTTTAACGACTTTTTACGAGAGCATCAAAATTGACGCAGCGGCGGGGAAGAGAATTGTGCTTGAAATTAACGGGATTGATGCTATGGTATCGCCCACATTCAGGAGGACAGGCGGTTTTTATGGACGTGATCCGAGGCATCGAAAACATCTCCACCGATCTGCTGTGCGCCGTCGTGACTATCGGCAACTTCGACGGGGTCCATCTCGGCCACCGGTTCATCTTCCGGAAGCTGGTCGATGAGGCGCGCCGGGAGAGTTGCCCGGCCGTGGCGATCACCTTCGAGCCCCACCCCAAGATGATCCTTCACCCCGAGCGGCGGCCCTTCTACCTGATCACCTCCCTGGAGGAGAAGATCCGCCTCGTCGCCGCCGCGGGCGTGGACATCCTCATCCTGATCCCCTTTTCCCTCGAATACGCCCGGACGACGGCTGACGAGTTCATCCGGGACGTCCTCTGGGAGAGGCTCCGCATCCGGAAGATCCTCATCGGCCAAGACTACACCTTCGGCAGGGGGAAAGAGGGCGACAAGACCTTTCTGACCGAATCCGGCCGCCGGCTGGGATTCGCGGTCGAGGTGATGAACGCCTTTAAGGTCGGCGACACGACCGTCAGCAGCACCCGGATCCGGATCGCCCTCCTCGCCGGCGAGGTCCGCTTCGCCGCCTCGCTTTTGGGCAGACCATACAACCTCGCGGGAGAGGTGATCTACGGAACCCGCCGGGGCATCCGCCTCGGCTTCCCCACGGCGAACATCCGGCCGGACAAGGAGCTGGTTCCCCCGCGCGGCGTGTACGCCGTCCAAGTCCTTTTGGAGGGAAACCGCCACAGGGGGATCCTCAACATCGGCTTCAATCCGACGTTCGCCGGCCAGACGCTCTCCATCGAGGTCCACATCTTCGATTTCAATGAGAATATCTACGGGAAAGCACTCGAGATCCTCTTCATCGAGCGCATCCGCGACGAGATCCGCTTCGAAAGCCCGGAAAAACTGATTGCGCAGATCAACAGGGACATCTTCCAAGCCAGGGCAATCCTGAAAGAGGAGACGTAAAGGGAGCCTACCTCCCCCGGGAGGACAGACGAAAATGAATGCAACCCCGCTCCACCGCTGGGATGTGACATACCGGGAGGCGGTCGCCATTCAGGAGGATCTTCGGGGGAAGTTGATCCTGCGGGACGACGGAGCCCTCGATTCGATCCGGACCGTCGCCGGGGCCGATATCTCCTACGAGAAGGGAAGCGACCTCTTCTTCGCCGCGGTCGTCCTGATGGACTTTCCCGGCCTCGGCCTTCTCGAAGAGGCTGCCTGCTCGGCCCGTGTCTCCTTCCCCTACATCCCGGGCCTTCTCACCTTCAGGGAAGGTCCCCCCCTCCTGGCGGCCTTTGCGAAACTGGGGCAGACGCCCGATTTCGTCCTCTTCGACGGCCAGGGTATCGCCCATCCCCGAGGGATCGGCCTTGCCGCCCACCTGGGGCTCCTGCTCGATCTGCCGGCGATCGGCTGCGCCAAGTCGCGCCTCGTCGGTTCATACGGTCCGGTGGGGGAAAAGCGGGGAAGCCACGCGGCCCTGATCTGCGGTGACCGGCAGGTCGGCGCCGTCGTCCGCACCCGGGAACGGACCCGGCCCATCTTCGTCTCGCAGGGGCACCGGATCGCTCTCCCGAAGGCCGTGACGCTGGTTCTTTCCTGCTGCCGGGGATACCGGCTCCCCGAACCGCTCCGGCAGGCCCATCTTGCCGTCAACCGCCTCCGCATGGGACAGGTTTCTGCGCCTCATTCCGATCCTCTCGCAAAAAATCGTTAAGGCTTTGCATCCGGGGGCGGCGCGGATCGCCTTTCCCTGTACCGAGACATGATCTCCGACCGGGTAAGGACGGCATCCACCCGCGCGACGTGGGTCTCGATGTTCTCCCTGCCGCCCTCCTCGCGGTCGATGAGGGCGATGACCCGATCGACGACCAGGCCCGCCTCCCGCGCCCGTTCGATGGCGGTAATCGTGGAACCGCCGGTAGTGATCACGTCGTCCAGGATCACGACCTTCTCTCCCGGCCGGACGTTGCCCTCGACAGCGCTTTTCATGCCGTGATCCTTGACGTCTTTTCTCACGATGAATGATTTGATGGGCCTTCCCTTCTGGAAGGAGATGACCGACAGGGCATTGGCAATCGGGTCCGCCCCGAGGGTCAGCCCGCCGGCCGCCGTCACCCCGGCGCCGGCCAGCATGTCGCAGAGGAGCTCCCCGATGAGGTTCATCCCCTCCGGATCGAGCGTCGTCGGCTTGCAGTTGAAATAGTAGTTGCTCGTCCGCCCGGAGACGAGCGTGAAGGGCGGGTTGTCGCTGTATTTGAAGGACCGCTCGAGAATGATCTCGATCAACCTCTCTTTCCTCCCCTGGGTATCCATCATTTATTCTCCGATGACGGCGTCCGGGTTCCTCCCCAGGAGAAGATCGCCCGCCGCCCGAATGTGCATCAGTTCCGACCCGGAGGGATCGGCGACGGCCAGCGTGAGGCCGGAGGCCTGCGCTGCGGCAAGGAGGGACGCCTGGAGCCACTTGCCCTCCGGCAGGCCGCGACCGACGCCGGTCAGGTCGAGGAGCGTCCGGCAGCCGAGGCTCTCCGCACACCAGGAGATGAGCCAATAAGCCGTCCGGAGCGCTTCCGGTGGCGGCGCCGGCGCTTCAACCATCATCTCGACGACAATGTCCCCCTTGGTGAAGCCATACCGGCGGGCCTCGCCGATGGCCCCCCGGATCGCTGTCCGGCAAACCGCCG
Organism: Syntrophobacterales bacterium GWC2_56_13; assembly: GCA_001830835.1. Taxonomy (GTDB): domain Bacteria; phylum Desulfobacterota; class Syntrophia; order Syntrophales; family UBA5619; genus JAKAFS01. Next base: position 24,813 of record MICJ01000059.1, read on the forward strand.
GCCCGCCCTCCGTTGGAATATGGAGGACAGGCACGGCCCCATATTTCGCAGCGACTAAAAGCAGGGCCGCCAACGCCTCACGCCCGGCAGCGGCTGCACGGATAAGAACGCGGCCGGGATAGAAACGGAGCGACTTTTCGATCGTCTCCAGCCGGTCGGCATCGATAAGAAAGGGGAGACGCGTTGTCGGGGAGAGAATGCTGATGATTTTTCCGACAGCCTCTGCTTCATCGATACCCGGGCCGCCCACCCGCAGGAGAAGCAGGGACGCTCCTTCCTTCTCCTGTTCCCGTGCCGTCTTGCGGACGGTCCCCATCTCTCCTGTCACGAGTCCCTGGCGCAGCTCATCGTTGTCCGCCCAGTTCAACCGCCCGCCGATGATGACGAGGGGTTTCCCCGCCTCCAGGATCAGGGCTTTCCGGGCCGAGCTCGGATCAGCGGAGGAAAGGCGCACCGGGGCGACCGGCCGCTCGGCGGCCAGGGCCTCCCGGAGAGCCCCGATATGGGCCGGCGTTGTTCCGCAGCAGCCGCCCATGAGGTTCACGCCGGCGGCCGTAAAACTCCTGCCGAAAGCGCCAAAGTCGGCGGCGTCCATGTCGAAGATTGTGTCAACGCCGACCAGTTTAGGCAGACCCGCATTCGGTTTCGCGACGAGCGGCACCCTGGCACGGGGTTTCATCGCGGCGATCATCGCGAGCATCGCCTCCGGCCCCGAGGAACAGTTGCAGCCGACGGCGTCCGCCCCCAGGCTCTGGAGGGTGACGAGCGCGGCGACGGGATCGGTTCCGTTGAGCGTCCGGCCGTGTTTTTCATAGGTCATGGTCACGATGGTAAAGCGATCGGAGATCTCCCGGACGCCGATCAGGGCGGCCCGCGCCTCCTGGATATCCATCATCGTTTCGATGACGAAAAGATCGACGCCTCCCTCCAATAGCCCCAGCGCCTGCTCCCTAAAGAGAGCCACCGCTTCCTCGAACGGGAGATCGCCAAAGGGCTCGACGAAACGACCGGTGGGGCCGATATCCCCCGCCACGAGGCCCCCCGCCCCGACAGCCCGCCGGGCAACCCCGGCCAGCACCCGGTTCGTCTCCCGGACGTTCGCCAGGCCGTACCGGCCCATCTTGACGCGGTTCGCCCCGAAGGTGGCGGTATAGACGCAATCCGCCCCGGCCTCGCGGTAGGCTGCATGGATCTGCGCCACCGCCTTCGGGTTGGCAAGGCACCAGGCCTCCGGGCAGACGCCGGCAGGCAGGCCCCGCTTGTGGAGCTCCGTTCCCATGGCGCCGTCCAGAATCAGGACCCTCTTCCGTAAAAGACCGGCGATTTGTCTTTTCCGATTCATGATCTTTTCATTTTTTACCGGGATGCCTTCGGGATAATGGCTCCGACAGCGACTTGTATCGCCCGGCTGAGCCGCTCCCAGCACAACGCTACGCCGGAAGCGTCTCGACCCTTTCGGCAACCAGATCCCCCATCTCCGCGGTGCCGACGACAACGGCGCCCGCCTGGCGGATATCTTCCGTCCGGAAGCCTTCCTTCAGGACCGTGCGGACGGCCTTCTCGACAATTGCCGCCTCCTCCGGCATCCCCAGGGAATGGCGGAGCATCATCGCAGCAGACAGGATCGTGGCGAGGGGGTTGGCAATATTCTTCCCGGCGATGTCCGGGGCGGAGCCGTGGCTCGGTTCGTACATCGCCGTCTTCTCCCCCTGACTGGCGGAGGGGAGCATCCCCAGCGAACCGGTCAGCATCGACGCCTCGTCGCTGAGGATGTCGCCGAACATGTTCGTGGTCACGATCACGTCGAACTGGCCGGGGTTCCTGATGAGCTGCATCGCGCAGTTGTCGACGTACATGTGACGGAGCTCGACGTCCGGATAATTCCGGCCCGTTTCTGTGACAACATCCCTCCAGAGCTCCGTCACCTCGAGGACATTGGCCTTGTCCACGGAGAGGAGCTTCCTGCGGCGCCCCCGGGCCAGTACGAAAGCCACCTTCGCTATCCGTCGGATCTCCGCCTCGGTATAGACCATCGTGTTGATCCCGATCCGCTGGCCGTTCTCCACCCGGACCCCCCGGGGCTTGCCGAAATAGGCGTCCCCCAGCAGCTCGCGGACGATGAGGAGATCGATCCCCCGGATGACGTCGGGTTTGAGGGGCGAGGCATCGATCAGGTCCTCGAAGACGACAACCGGCCGGAGGTTTGCGAAAAGCCCGAGCCCCGACCGGAGGCCGAGGAGCCCCCGCTCCGGGCGGAGGCTGTAGTCGAGAGGTTCCCATTGGGGTCCGCCCACCGCACCGAGGAGAACGGCGTCGCTTGCCAGCGCCAGCTCCATCACCTCGTCGGGCAGGGGGGCGCCGCAGCGGTCGTAGGCGGCGCCGCCGACGAGACCCTCTTCCATCACGAACCGGACGCCGGCGCGTTCGGCCACAACGCCGAGGACCTTCCGGGCCTCTTTGACAATCTCCGGCCCGATCCCGTCGCCGGGGAGGACCGCGATGCGATACTGCCTCATTTCGCCTTCCCTTTCGCGATGTGATTCATCAACCCGCCGTCGGCAATGAGCTCCTGCATGAACGGCGGCACCGGCTGAATATGCAGCGGCTCCGTTGCGCCGCCGATGATCCGGATCACCCCCCCGCCGGCGTCGATCTCGATTTCAGCGCCGTCTTCGACCAGGCCCCACAGTTCCCGCGACTCGAAGATAGGAAGCCCCATATTGAATGAATTCCGGTAGAAGATCCGGGCGAAACTCTTCGCCACAACGCCGGCGATCCCCGCCGCCTTGATTGCGATGGGGGCGTGCTCCCGCGATGAGCCGCAGCCGAAATTCTCCCCGCCGATGAGGATGTCCCCCGGCCGCATCTTCTTCATGAACAAGGGATCGGCGTCCTCCATGCAATGGGCGGCCAGCGCCTGCGGGTCCCAGGTGTTCAGATACCGCGCCGGAATGATCGCGTCGGTATCGATATTGTCTCCGAACTTCCAGATCCTTCCTCCGAATTTCATATCTTCAAATCCTTTCCGATCGTTTCTCTTAAATATTACTTGAAAAGGGGGGGACAGCCCCCCCTTTTTCTTTACAGTTGCTCCGGACCGGCGAGACGGCCGGCGACGGCTGTTGCCGCGGCCACGGCCGGACCGGCGAGATAGACCTCGCTGCCGGGATGGCCCATCCGCCCGACGAAATTCCGGTTCGTCGTCGCCACCGATCTCTCCCCTTTCGCGAGGATCCCCATGTAGCCGCCGAGGCAGGGGCCGCAGGTCGGAAGGCTGATCACCGCCCCGGCGTCGAGGAAGACATCGAAGAGCCCCTCGTGCATCGCCTGGCGGTAGACCGCCGGGGTCGCGGGGATGATGATAAGACGGAATCCGTGAGCCGCGTGCCGACCCTTCAGGACGGAGGCCGCCACGCGCAGATCCTCGATCCGGCCGTTCGTGCAGGAGCCGATGATCGACTGATCGATCCGGACGTCGCCCGCCTCGCTGATCCCCCGCGCGTTGGAGGGGAGATGGGGGAAGGCGACCTGGGGCTCGATCTTCTCCACATCGATGTCGATGACCGAATGGTAGAGAGCATCGGGATCGGAGGAGTAGAATTCATACTTCCGCCCGGCGCGCTCCCGGACATAGGCCTCCGTTACCTCGTCGGGGATGAAGATCCCGTTCTTGCCGCCCGCCTCGACGGCCATGTTCGCCATCGTGAAGCGGTCGGCCATCGTCAGCTCCCGGATGGCCTCGCCGGTAAACTCCATCGCCCGGTAAAGCGCCCCGTCCACGCCGATCCGGCCGATCGTATGGAGGATCAAATCCTTTCCGGAGACCCAGGGGCGGCGTTTCCCGTGATAGACGAACTTCATCGTCTCCGGCACCTTGAACCAGAGTTCCCCGGTCAGCATCGCCGCAGCCAGATCGGTGCTCCCGACGCCGGTGGCGAAGGCCCCCAGCGCCCCGTAGGTGCAGGTGTGGCTGTCGGCGCCGACGACGAGATCCCCCGGCAGAACGATCCCCTTTTCCGGAAGAAGGGCGTGCTCCACACCCGCTTCACCCACCTCGAAGTAGTGCGTAATTTCATGCTCCCGGGCAAAGTCCCGCATGATCTTGCACTGCTCGGCCGATTCGATGTCCTTGTTCGGGGCGAAATGGTCGGGGACGAGGACGATCTTCTCCCGGTCGAAGACCTCTTTGCCCCCCGACTTCCGGAAGACATCGATGGCGATCGGGGCCGTGATGTCGTTGCCGAGGGCAATATCCACCCGCGCGTTGATCAGCATTCCTGGATGCACCTCATCGAGGTCAGTATGACGGCTGAGTATCTTTTCCGTGATGGTCATCGACATGTTTCCATTCTCCCTTACCCCTATACCCCTCACTCCTTACTCCCTATTCATTCATTATGTCTTATGTATCCGGTTTATGCAATCTTGACTTTCCTGACGTCCTTGCTGAGCCACTCCAGGCGGTTCAGGGCGTTGATGTACGCCTTGGCCGACGCCACCAGGATGTCGGGATGGGCGCCGCGCCCAACGGCGGAACGGCCGTTGAACTTGAGCTGGACCGTCGCCTCCCCCTGGGCGTCGGTCCCCCCCGTCACGGCGTTGACGGCGTACTTCAGCAGGG
>MICJ01000060.1:0-13157 GCA_001830835.1 Syntrophobacterales bacterium GWC2_56_13
AGGGATAAAAGCGGGGATGCTTCCTTGGTTTAAAAAGTCTTCGCAATATTTCCATCGGGCATCCCTCCCCCCCCACTCTATGATAGGAATTCGGTATTAGTTTAACATGTCAAGATAAAAAAAACAAAAATTATCTGTCCCTCCTCCCCTCAGATATAACTCTGCTGTCACCGTAGCCGTAATATTCTTCCGGAAGAAAGCAGGAAAGGAACTTATGAGTCATTGAAAAGAGGGGGGGATGTATGCTGACAGGCCTCCCCCCCTCTTCCAGACCTGGCCTAAGGTTTACCTTTTTTCTGTGCTTTGCCCAACTCTTTGCCGATGATCTCCTTGAATCCCTCCAGCGAACAGAATTGGCTATCAATCTATTCCATACTGATCCTTTATAAAGGACGTTAAACCCAAACGAGCCAATCGATCCAACGGAACCCGGAAAGTAACCTGGACCACTCCCGGGTGACGACCGATTTCTATTGCGCCGGTGATCGTGGCTCGATTCAGTACCTCAGGGAGCGTCATGTCAAACAGCTTGACGGCGCGTGCCAGACCATTGTCTGTTGCAGCGTTCAGGTTCGGTCCCGTTCCAATAATTGAGACGGGAGCTGCCTTTTCCAGAGCGGCCATCCCCCACAATTTGGCTACATATTCAGCCCTTTTCTTCTCTTCTTCTGATAGCGGCCGCGCCAGGAATGGCAAATCTTCAAGGACAGGGAAGAGAATCGGTCCCTCAATTTTCAGACCTTTGAGCAGGTGCACCTGCAGGGTGACAGCGCCGGCAACATCAGCCGTATGCCCGGCAATCTCGCCATCTCCCTGGAGAGCATGCATGTCGCCCATATAGATGCCCCCTCCAGGTACTTTAACCGGGCAAACAAGGATTGCACCGGTACGTACAGCATCAATATCCATGTGACCGTCGGTACGGTTCTCGAGCTGTTCAGCGGTAATGCCATATTCATGAGGCGCGTTAATCAGAAAGGATCCGAAATCGCCGGCATTGTGGGAATCAGGCATGGGAATGGCGGGAGTTGTACCCAACTGACCCATGAACGGCCGCAGGCGAGCGACAAGCCCTACCAGATCGTGAGGAGCAAAGGTGAGAATGGGGTGTTGAACGGAATGCGCGGGCACTGATGAATACTGGCCGGCTTGGCGTGCAATCTTCTCGGCAGCTTTACGGTCTACAGTGACCCCCACGGAATAATTACTGTCAAAAACGATTGTATATCCGTTGGTGAAGGTAAAGGGGGAAATTTCCTCACCGCAGTTGGTACAGCGGATCGCTGTCCGGCCAATACCTTTAACGCTCGTTTTTGGGTACATTATGTCGCATTTAGGGCAACGCCGGGCTACATAAGGATCTCCCAAAAACCGGTCTCCGGCAACCACACGGTCGTTCCCGGAAGCGGTGGCCAACGAAGTAACCGTAATGTCCTTGATCCTGATGGCGATCGCATCCCCCACTTCGGCACCTTCTACAGCTACCGGCTGAGTCACCTCATGGCCGCCCTTTAATTCCGGAGTAATCATCGGTCCCCAACACCCAGGCGCCGTGTTGCCCACGATATAACCGTTATCCCGAACCGGTCCCAGCATCGGCTTCCTGGGGTCAAGGATGCCATCGGTAAACTGATCCACAAATACCGTTCCGTGGCACGTCGCTGCCTTTTTCTTGTCCAACAGCTTTTTAGTTCTCATGATTTGGTCCTCCTTTGTTTGTTAAAAAATTAATATTAACACGTTCCCGTATCCCCCTCAAAAAAGGTAAAAAAACGATAAAAGTATTAGCTTTTTAAATTCAGCCTGTCCTTCAACTCCTTTCCCACCTTAAAATACGGCAATTTCTTCGACCCCACCTTGACACGTTCCCCACTCTTTGGATTCTTTCCCAGATAAGGCCCGTATTCCCTCACAGAAAAGCTCCCAAATCCCCTAATCTCAATCCTTCCACTCTTTTTAAGTGTATCGGTAAAACCATTGAAAATTAGATTGATGATGCTCATTCCATCTTTCGCTGTTAGTTTTTCTTTGTCGGATAATGCCGTAATCAAATCGGATTTGTTCATTTATCTCCTCCTTATCTGTTAAATTTTACGTCACCCGCAATCAATCCTCAGATTTTTCCAATAATTCCCTGAGAACCGGTCTGACATAGATCTCATTGAGGTCAAACTGCCTCAATGCCCTTGTCACGACGCGGATCTTCTCTCTTACCGTTAAGCGGGAGTGAACAATCAGAACGTATTCCCCCTTCATACGACAGAGGCCTCCCGCACCGGGTGAACTCTCCACGTTTATGTTTTCATAGCGAATCGCAATTCCAAGTTTCTCTGCCAGTTCTTCGAGTTGATTTAAAAGAACCGCGTCATTCAAGGGAGGGACCCTCTGTCTGAAGATTTCTGAGGTTAAAGTAAATTAAAGACCGGTTAAAAAAATTTACTCGAAAAATATCGAAATTTGCAATTTAAATGGCGGAAGTGCATGGGAATCAAACCCGCCGCCGTGATTGTAATAATATTGTTATATCAATATGTTATCAATGACAGACAGGTTAAAGTTAAAGTTACGTTAAAGCCATAGCAAAGTCAATAAATTTCTTCTTGAAACCCCCATGCCGACGCGTCGGCACAAAAAATAGTGAAAATAGTGTGAAGACGCCCGGATCAGGTGTCTGTTTTTAACCATTTTAGATTACCATTGAGATATTGGCAGGCCATTTGCTATTAAATACTTATGATCCTGATCATCTAACCCAAAAGCAAGTTCTTATCATTGACTGTATCATCTCTTATACGATGGGTTCGTTTATTCATATCCTGTTGGTCATTGCCATCATCGTCGTGCTGATCAGAGTCATTCAGGGGTGGAGACCTTTGTAGCTATTTGGATCCGCACTAAACATTTCACCGCAAACTAACAGAGAGGAGTATCCCGGTTATATGAGGTTAAATTGGGTATGGATAAAGGAGGCTACAAAATGAAAAAGTTATTTTTTGGAACAATACTTTTGGCGTTGGTACTTGTATTTCCTATTCCAACGATGGCAGGGGTAGATGTAGGCATTAGCATTTCTCTGCCTCCACTCATCGTATTTGCCGCACCTCCAGAGGTGGTAGTGATACCTGAGACGAATGTCTATGCAGTCCCTGACTTGGATGTGGACATCTTTTTCTACAATGGTTGGTGGTGGCGTCCGTGGGAAGGGCGCTGGTATCGCTCGCGGAACTATAGTTCAGGTTGGGGTTACTATCGAAACGTTCCATCTTTTTATAGAGGGATACCATCAGGTTGGAGGAATGACTATAGGGAGCATCGTTGGAGAGGGCATCAATGGAACTACCAGCGAATACCTCACCAACAACTTCAACGGAACTGGAGCAACTGGGGAAAGAGCAAGCATTGGGAGAGGCAAAATACTTGGGGTGTCCAAGGTTTGAAACCCCGAACGCGATCACAACAGCCATCTCAAGCGGTCCAACCACAATCTCAGGCAAAACCGCAATTTCGAGAGGCAGCCAAACCACAACAATCCCGACCGCAATCCAGAGAGGTCCAACCACAGCACTCACAGCCGCAACACCGGGAGGCACCACAACAATCTAAACCGCGACATGGAAAACCTGAAGGAGGGAAGGAAGAAAAACAGGATAGAAAGTAGGATGACAACACGTTAGTATACATAGATGACAGCAGCACCGACGGACAACCTTTCGGTATACTGCCCTTCCAGATTCAGACGGAATCCTTTTGCCAGCGGTACTTCGATCCCGGTAAATCCTCCCAAACCGGTCTTGTTTTTCATGGTCGTCTCCCCCGATGCAAATGCAACGCCGGCGACGTCCGCGGATGACGATACCTTTAATTCCGAATAATGGACATAGGGACCGATATACATCTTTATGCCATAGGGAACGGTAACCTGAAAGCCCGTGCCGAAATTCACATCCCATAAATTCTTAACCCCAAGTTCGACCGAAAAGGGTACGCCATTTCGAGTTCCCGAAACGGCATCGGTGAAGTCACTGAAGTAATAGGTCCCCTGGATAAATGCCCCCATGCCGAATGTCTTGTTGAAAGGATAAAAACCCTTTACCCCCAACGTGCTGAAAAAATTCCCGTGTTCTTCAAAATCCTCCTTGGACGTGGCCGTCGAAGAGGTTGAGGAACTGAAGGCATCAATAAGTTTTAAATCCGACATCCCGACTCTGGCGGTGATTTCCCAACCATTTCGAGATCCGTAGCTCAACTCCGAATAGACCTGATTCTGCCGGGTGACCTGTTCCGTGCCATTTTTATATTTATCCTCATGAAACCAATATCCGATGCCGGTGTGTAATCCCCCTGCCTCTTTTGCAATGGGTTGCGGCGGCCCGAAGGGTCCGCCCGCGGCCGCTCTTCCCGGGGCAATCAGGATGACGAATACGATAATCACGATAACCTTAAGACTTTTCATATGAACACATTCCTTCTCATTCATTTTCTCGGTAATTCGGAATCTTCCGCGGGAGTGTTCCCGCCCTTCCGATTGACCTTCTTCAACCGATATTGAACATAAGCATCGCGGATCGCTACGTAGGGATCGATGGCGGCCTCTTTGAGGGATTCATAGTCGCCGATCTTCAGGGAGGTGTCATTCACCCTGTCATACACCCTGGTTCCCGCGCCGGCATACCAGGGACTAAAATAGGTGGAGGGGGTAAGGAATGCATCTCCAACCAGCCCCACCGTATCGCGAGGGCTGGAAGGCCCTAACAGGGGCCAGACAATGAAGAAACCATGCCCCAATCCGTAGGCGCCCAAGGTTTGACCAAAATCCTCATCCTGTTTCGAGAGATTGATATCCTCACTCGAGGCAGGATCCAGAAACCCCCCGACACCCCATAGGGTGTTTACCGTGAAACGGCCAAGCTCCGCGGCCGCACCCTTGAAGTTCGCCTGGAGCAGGCAATTAACGAAACGGATCGGGAAGGCGAGGTTCGTAAAGAAATTGCTTACACTGACCCGTGCGGCCTCGGGAACAACCTTCTCATATCCCTGCGCGACCGGTTTGAGCACCCAGAAGTAAAGCTTGTCATTGAAGTGATACATGGCTCGGTTGAAGGGCTCCAAGGGGTCAGCAATCTCGCCCTGTGCCTCCTCGCTCACCTTCTCAGGAACTTCGATATCCCCATAGTCATCCACGTTCTTGGTTTCAGATGTAACCGGTATCTCGGGGGGGGTCGGAGGAATCTGCACCGAATCGGAGACAACCAGAACCCGCTGAACCTGAGGAGGTGCAGCCGGCGGTGCGAGAGAAGCGATGGGATCGGGACTATGAGCACAGCCGGCAGCGAAAAAAACGAACAGGAGAACGGGAAATGAGAAAGCTTTCATAACACGGTCCACCCTTTCCGCCTTCTTTGGTCATTATGGCAATTATGGAGAATATGAATCCCGGCAGGTCCTCATAGCCCCCTTGGCGCCATCTTCTTAAGATCCTATTGCCCCTTCACTTTCTTTCGCAGGATCTCAAGCAACTGTTCGGGCGTATTTTTTGCCAGGATATCATTAAACTGGGTACGATAATTCAGAACCAGGCTCACGTTTTCTATCACGACGTCATATACTTTCCAGGCGCCGTCCTTCAGAAGCACTCTATAGGAGATAAGAATCTCCTTTGAAGAAGTAACGATTTTTGTTTGAACCTCGGCCTGGGTTTCCGAGACCATGGTTTCCCGGGCAAAGACAATTTTCTCGTCGGTGTAGGCAAGAATTTTGTCGATGTAGGCCTTTTCCAGCACCTGCCGAAAAAGGATGACGAACTCCTGACGCTGGGCGACATTCATGCTGTTCCAGTTCCTGGCCAAAGTGCGCTTCGAAAGTTCGACATCATCAAACATGCGTTCATAGATAAGCCGAAGTTTTTCCTTTTCGATCTCTTTGGCCGACGCAGCCTTGAGTTTTGGATCGCGCAACACCTCAAGCACTTTGTTGACGTTAGCCTGAACCGCGTCCATCGGCGGACCGGCATATACCGGAAGAGAAAACAGCAAGAGTGTGACGATGTTCAATATGACGATCGGTCTTTTCATGGCTTACCTATTATAATCCGCTTATGCGGCTACGGTTTCTTCACATCTCCGAAGGCATACTTGCTGATGAGATCCGCGATGTCCACGGGCGGTTGTGTTTCAGTAATGGTTCCACCCGGCTTGAGAAGCGTGCCTGCGCCTCCGGGGTCAATGCTGAGGTGCATATCGCCGATCAGCCCCTCCGTTTTAATCGAGGCAATGGCATCATCATAGATCTTTATGCCATTCCTGATGCGCATCTCCACCACGGCCTTCTGGCTTTCCTGTTCCATGGTGAGTTTCTCCACGCGCCCCACCTCAATGCCGGAGATATAAACAAGGCTGCCCGCTCTCAGGCCGGTGACTGAGGTGAATCGGGCAAAGAGAGAATAGGCGTTGTCGCCAAGCAAGGAAACATGACCGAGTTTCACTGACATATACCCAACGCAGAGGAGCCCGAAAACGAGAAAAATGCCAACCGTGGTTTCCATGGTGTACTTTTTCATCTGCTTACCTCCTCCCGTCGCACCGAAGCCGGGCAATTTCTTTTTGTTGAGATTTTGCCGCATCGATGACGGAATCGATGTCGGCAACCGGTTGACCCTGGGCAATTCCGGCCAGGACCGTAAATTCGACACACCTCGCCGATCTTGTCTGCTTGCGAGCTCCAGCCCAGGCTTCATAAGTGCCTTGTTCTTGAAAATCCTTGACAAAATCCTTGAGCATGCTCTTCGCTTCCGCCAGATCCGAATAGGGGAGTACCGTAACAAATTCATTGCTGCGGCGGCGTGTGGAAAAGCCCCCTATGGCGCCGAAATGTTTATCGATATAGATTCCCAGACCCCGTATGGCCACCTGTGCCGCATTATGGCCTGCGCTCGTCCGGATGATATCCAGATCATCCAGAGAAAAAACCGCAACGCAGTAAGGTTCTCCGGGTGTTTTCTGCGTCAACTGAACATGATGCATCACCTTGAATTGCCTTTTGGAATACAGACCCGTTAATTCGTTTTGCAGCCCTTCCAGACTGCGAATGACCTCATCCTTGAACGGGTGGTCGAAATTTTCCAGTTCCTCCGGAGAGCCTTGAAAAACGATGGATCGATCATAGAGGGCAAGGATGCGGTTTGAGATAAAATAGACATCCGGTATCTCATGGCTGACCAGGATCGCCGTAAACCCGAATTTCCGCTGATACTGGGCAATCATGCCCAGGATGGCATTTTTCCGGACCGGGTCCTGGCCGGAAGTGGGTTCATCGAAGAGGACGATTCGAGGATCCGTTGCCAAAGCCCGCGCCAAGGCTGCCCGCTTTTGCATGCCGCCGGAGAGCTCCGAGGGATACTTATGGGCTGCGTCTTCAAGCTCCGTCTGTTCGATCCTGGCCATAACCCTGCCATCGATCTCGGCTTTGCTCAGGTTCGTCGTCTCCCGAAGGGGAAGGGCGATATTTTCATAGACGGTCATGGAATCGAAAAGGGCATTGTCTTGAAACATGTAGCTTATCTGAGCGAGATTGGCGGCGCTCTCGCTTTTTTTCATCTCGCTCAGGGGTTTGCCCTTGAAGAGAATAGCCCCTTCATCCGGCTTGAGCAGCCCGATAATATGCTTGAGGAGCACACTCTTGCCCGAACCGCTCAGGCCGATAATGGTCGTGACCTGTCCTTCGTAGATCTGCAGGTTGACCCGTTCAAGGACGCTTCGGGCGCCGAAGCGCTTGGTGACACCCTTGAACTCGATTAAAGGGATTTCCATGGGGATATCCTCAGATGAGCAGCGACGTCACAACATAGTCCGACACCAGGATAAGCACGCAGGAGAGCACAACGGCCGAGGTAGTGGAGAGCCCGACGGCCTTGGCGCCGTGGCTGTCCGTGCGCATGTGGGTAAAATAACCCTGGTAACAACAGACCATGGATACGATGACGGCAAAAACAATCGCCTTGATCAGACCGTCAGTGACATCTTTCATGTCCATACTGGTCTGAACACGATAAACATAGGTGCTGGCATTGGCGCCCAGGAGCAATACGCCGGAGACGTACCCGCCGATAATGCCGACGAGGTCGAACAGGGCGGTGAGCAAGGGGAAGCTGATGATCGAAGCGGCGATTCTCGGGCTGATGAGATATCTGAGCGGATCAATACGCATGGTGTCCAGGGCGTCAATCTGTTCGGAAATGCGTTGAATGCCGATCTCTGCGGTGATAGCCGAACCGGCCCTGGCTGCAATCATAATCGCCGTGAGAACCGGCCCCAATTCCCGAACCAGAGTCAGGGACACCAGGGTGCCGAGAGCCCCTTGCGCGCCGAATTTAACCAGGGCATGGTAGGATTGAAGACCCAGCACCATGCCTGTGAAGAAACTGACGAGCATGATGATCATCGTAGATCTTGCCCCGATATAATAGACTTGCTGGACGATCTTGATGAGCTGCTTGGATCGTAAGATCTTCAGGAACGCCAAAAGGAGAAAAATGGCTGAAGCGCCTAAATTGTCGACCCAACTGATCGCCACCCTGCCGATAACGGCAAACGGCCCTGTCAATAACCTGCCAAGCTGCCATCCAGCTTTCTTGTTCTGACTGTCAGCATCGAGTGCCATACCAGAACTCTCGTGATTGGCGCTATATGGCGAATAGTAACGGTTCCGCCTTCGAAACTGTTTCCCCCGGTGGACACTTTATATGGTACTTCAGTAACTTACTCAATGGAACTTTTCAATGAAAATAAGCTGCTTCTTCTGTCTGATAAGAGTTTCCTTTGCTTTAGTGGGAGAATAAGAAAAACGGTCTTGTGTGTCAAGGAAATAAGGTCGGTGTGGTAAGCTTAAAACGATGACATGCGCTAATTACTTGAAATTAAATGGCGGAAGTGCATGGGAATCGAACCCATCCCGTTCTTGTGTTAGCGGCGGGGAAAGGGATGGTCAGGATCTATACCCGATTGGGTCGGCAAATCCGCCAGCAAGCGAAGGTCAGTCATTCCATTGACAATGTATTGTTTAAATGCAATGTTCGTTTCTTCAGGTGTGCTATAACTGACAATAAATGATTTTAGCCAGAGTCGTTCTCTATACATCTCGGGATAGATTCCCCGGGTAAATTGATATTTACCCGGATCCCCGAGATCCTCATCGTAAGAAACATGGCTGCAATCCTTTGAGGAATAATAGGATTTTACTTCAACATGGCTTTGTGTAGCTGTCCTGACTATGTGTCCGGACTTTCGATCTAGCGATACTTTTTTTCTCTCATGCGTTTTCCTTATTAAGGGCAAAAAACTACATCTGTTATTTTCCTGCCTTTTCCTGACAAGATCGTTGATGGTAGCGCGTCAAGGTGATCCGAATTTCGGTCATTTTTCTATGAAGCCAAAAAGAATTCCGGGGCAATCCACTTTTACAGGGGAAATAATACTTGACTAAAAAACTACCAAAGGAGTCCATTTTTCAACTTTTGGTCATTTCCCCTTGAATTGGGGCCGTCTCTTTTCAAGAAATGCCTGAACACCTTCCTTAAAATCTTCGCTAAGAAAACACTTTTTAGAAAAATAAGATTCATCCTCAATTTCTTTCAGGTTATAATTCCCTGAAAGAATATTGACAGATTTTTTCGCACTTAAAATTGAAAGAGGTGCATTTTGGGCAATCACATTTGCTAAATCCATTGTAAATAATTCAAGTTCTTTCTTTGGAACAACATAGTCCACAAGGCCTATTAAAAGTGCCTCTTGGGCAGGAAGTAGTTTACCAGTAAAAAGAATGTCTTTCGCTTTGGAAGGACCAACAAGATCCACCAACTGTTTAACGTTCTCTATGGAAATACAGATACCAATCTTGGCTTGAGTAATACCAATTCGAACTGAGTCAGCAGCAATCCGCATGTCACACGCAATTGCAAGCTCGCATCCTCCCCCAATAGCGTATCCATTTATCATTGCAATCACAACCTTCTCGACATTTTCGATAATACGAGTGGCCAATACTACTGGATGAACCGTTTCCCTATTTGTATTCGGGGAAAATTTCCTCGTCATCTCTAAAATATCCGCTCCTGCACAAAACGATTCCTCTCCTGCTCCAGTAATTACTACCACCATAACCTCTGGATCACTCTCAAGTTTGTTAATAATATCAATAAGTTCACACCACATGGCGTCTTTAAAAGTATTTCGCTGTTCTGGACGATTTACAACAACCTTGGCAATTCTTCCTTCTTTCTGAATCAAAAAATTTTCTTCCTGTCGAGAAGACATATTTTATCTCGTAATGACAATCATGTCACCATCTGAACCATCGATGTATTTCTTCCCTTTGTTGTCGAAAGGACGAATTCTATCCGCTTTATTCACAAGAGGATAATTGATAAGGCATTGCTTTTTCGCGGTAGGAGTTTATGATGAATAATCTTGTGTGTCAATTGAATTTTGACCACAAAATATGGGGTGCGGTATTGGTGATGATTGAAGGTGTGTATCGGGTTGGTCAATCTTCCGGTTGAGTAATACGATTTTGGGCTGTTTCAACTGCTACGAAGAGCTCTTTCGGCAGATTTCAGACAGTCCTCTCCTGCACGCCTCAAATTTTCAAAACGTTATGCATGAATATAGGCATCCCAAGAGTAATCGGGGTCGCCGTAGAGGTGATTATTACCAAGAGAAAGCTTGGATAACTTTCATCACCTTCAACTTATTGATAGCAGGAAGGACGCGTCAACCGGATGAACCTTTTTTCATGATATTTTTCCAGAAAGGCCCTCCGGGATTCCAAATCCGGTGTGGGGGGCAAGAACCCGAAGGTTAAAGAAGGTTAAAGTTAGGTTAAAGGAATTTTCTCGAAAAATATCGAAATTTGCAATTTAAATGGCGGAAGTGCATGGGAATCGAACCCACCTGAGACGGTTTTAGCGCCCCACACCGGATTTGAAGTCCGGGAGGCCCACCAGTGACCTTGGCACTTCCGTGGTGTTTATAACACGGTCTGCGCCGTAATGAAAGGAGTGTTCAATAGCCCGGTTCCGGCGTCCACTCCAGGGAGTTGTCCAAAAGCTGGACCATGACCTTCTCGCCCGCCCCGACCGTTGTGGCCCCTTCCGGCAGGATGATGAGGCCGTTGGCCCGGACCATCGATTTGAGGATACCGGAGCCCTGGTCGCCCGTCGTGACGACGGTGTAACTCTCCCCGTCCCACCGGATCCGCGCCCGGATGAAGTGTCTTACCCCCTTCTTCTTCTTGATCCCCTCAACGATGCGTGCCAGGACGGTCCGCCGGAACAGGTTCTTATGCCCCATCATCTTGAGGATCGCGGGACGGATGAACTGCTCGAAGGAAACCATCGAGGAGACGGGATTTCCCGGCAGGCCGACGACGGGGACATCCCCCAGCGCGCCGAAGGCGAGCGGCCGCCCCGGCCTCATGGCGATCTGCCAGAATTGCATGCGGTTTCCGACTTCCTTCATGATCTCCTTGACCAGATCGTAGTCCCCGACGGAGACGCCGCCGGAGGAGACGATCAGATCGGCCCGCATGGCGTCCTGGAATTTTGCGACGAGGTCTTCCCGCCGGTCCCGGGCGATGCCGATCTGCAGGGGGATCGCGCCGCACTCCAGGACCAGTGCGGCGAGCGAATAGCTGTTGCTGCTTATGATCTTCCAGGGTGAGGGTGTCTCGTCGATGTCCACGAGCTCATCGCCTGTTGCCACGACGGCGACCAGCGGCCGCTGATAAACGAGGATGAATGAGCGCCCGAGAGAAGCCAGCATGCCCACTTCGGCGGGCCGGATGATATCCCCCCGCGAGATCACCTTCTCTCCCTGTTGCACATCCTCTCCCGCCCGCCGGATGTCCTGCCCTTTTTTTGCCTCGACGAAGACGGCGACTATGGTTTCCTCTTTCCGGGTGTCCTCCATCCGGACGACGGCGTCGGCGCCTTCCGGGATCGGGGCGCCGGTCATGATCCGCGCGGCCTGCCTCGGTCCGATCCGCTTCCGGGGAACTGTCCCGGCGGGGATGTCCTCGACGACCTCGATCCGGACCGGCCTTTCCGCCGCTGTCCCGCGGGTATCCTCCGCGCGGAGGGCGTAGCCGTCCATCGCCGAGTTGTCCTTCGGCGGGATGTCCCGGCCGGCATGGATGTCCTCCCCGACCACCCGTCCCAGGGCGTCGAGGATATTCACCTTTTCCAGCCCCAGCGGGGAGATCGAATCCAGTATCCTTTTTCGGGCTTCTTCGACGCTGATCATGGTCTTTACCTGTCCTCCCGTGTGCGGTAAAGACGCTATAATGAAATGGTCTTTCCTGTCAATAGAGAAGGGGGGAGATAAGGGAGGAGGGATCAATGCGTGGCAGGGTCGTGCGACTTTTATCACTTGAATAAGTGGAGATGATATTATAATAATAAACATTTGGCGAAGTCCTTTATCGAGTCCCCCCACGGCTTGTCGCGGGGAGCCTTACTCCAAAGGCATTTCAAGGCGATAGGGGAGAGATGAGGGAGGACGGCGGGGCGGGGGCGTTTTATTCCGCCCCGAAAGAATGCCGGGATTTATTTGCGAAAACGTTTGTGAGAAAGATTGTCGAAATCAGGAAGAATCCGGCTGATCCCGCCCTGCGGGAATTGTTGGAGAGGTTCAGCCGCGGGGAGGAGCGGATTGCCGTCGGCGGCTTGGAGGGGGCGGCCCGGGCCTTTCTTATCGCGCTCCTCTTCCGGCATCTCCGCCGGCCGCTCATCGTGATCGGGCCGACGGAAAAAGAAGCCGCGGCCTCTTTCCGTGATATTTCCTTCTTCCTGGGCGACGAACAGGTCTTTCTGCTGCCCCCTTGGGATCTCCTGACCACGGACATGTTTGCCTTTCAGCGGGAGGCGGAGCTCTCCCGGCTGGAGGTTCTCCGCCGCCTGGCGTACGGGGAACCGTCCGTCGTGGTGATTCCCGCCCGCGCCCTGATGCAGAAGGTGATCCCCCGGGAGGTCCTCGAGGGGTACTCAGAGTGGATCTCCGTGGGCGACACCCGCGAGCGTGATGAACTGGTCCGGAAGCTGAGCGAAGGTGGCTACAACCGGGTGACGCTGGTGGAGGGGAGGGGGGAGTTCAGCGTCCGGGGGAATG
>MICJ01000060.1:13169-26161 GCA_001830835.1 Syntrophobacterales bacterium GWC2_56_13
TCCCCCCGATGGTCCGGCATCCATTCCGTCTGGAGTTTTTTGGCGACGAGCTGGAATCGATCCGTGCGTTCGATGAGGCATCTCAGCGGTCCATCACCGAGCTGGCCGAATTCATGCTCTTTCCGGCCCGGGAGGTGATCCTCACCCCTGAGAGGCAGGAACGCGCCGTCCGCAACATCCGCCGCCGATCCAATCATCTGGAGCTCACCCGGGGAACAAAGGAGAAGCTGGCCGATATGATGGCAACCGGCCTCGGCGCTGCCGTCAATCCCCTTTTTCATCCGCTTTTCTACGACGCTGCGGGCGACGATGATCCCGAAGCGAAGGGCATGGGTTCCCTTTTCGATTATCTTCCCGGGGGGGCTCTTCTGGTCATGGATGACCCGCTTGCCGTCCGGCAGGCGCTGGAGAAGATCGAAAACGACCTCGATCGGTTCCTCCTCAGGGCCCGGGACGGTGAGCGGTTCCACCTGGAGAAGGAATCCTCCTGCCTGACCGCGACGGAGGTTCTGGAACGCTGGCGGGAGTTGAAACAGATTCACCTGGAGGGCCTCGCCCTCGGCGCCGGAGAAGATCCCCGTTCTCCCGTCCAATTTCGCCTGGAGAGGGACATCGCCGTCGATGAGGCGGCCCGGGCGACGGCCGGCGATGACGGACTGCTCAAGCCGCTTGCGGAGAAGATCCGGGAGTGGCTCCGGGAGGGGAAACGGGTCGAATTCGTCTGCGGCGGGCAGGAATGCATGCAGCGGATGGGTCATCTCCTCGCCCGGTATGATCTTCCCATCCGGAAGGCGGCCGGTCCATTCCTCGATGGTGGGGACAGATTTCACGACAGTGGGGACAGATTTGAAATCTGTCCCCAAGGGGATAACGTCCCCGGCGCCCTTTTTCTTCGGGAAGGGCGGATCAGCGGGGGGTTCCATCTCCCCGTGATGAAACTCGTCGTCCTTTCCGAAGAGGAGCTCTTCGGCAGGAAGGTCCTCCGGCAAAGGGTGAAGCCGGTCCGGGAGGGATATTTCCTCAGATCCTTCGGGGAGCTCAAGGAAAGGGACTTCGTCGTCCATACCGAACACGGCATCGGACGTTATCAGGGGCTCCAGAAGCTCAGCGTCGGCGGGATCGAAAACGATTTTCTCCTGATCGAGTACCAGGATCAGGACCGTCTCTACCTCCCCATGGACCGTCTGGATCAGATCCAGCGTTACGTCGGCCCGGACGGCTTTGTCCCGAAGGTCGACAGGCTGGGCGGGACCTCCTGGGAGACTCTCAAGGAGCGGGTGAAGAAATCGGTCCGGGAGGTGGCTGAGGAGCTGGTCGCCATCTACGCGGCCCGGGAGGTGATGAACCGGGAGGCCTTCTCCGCCCCTGACCGGATCTATGAAGAGTTCTGCGCCTCCTTCGAATACGAGGAGACGCCCGATCAGGCCCGGGCGATCGAGGACATCCACTTCGACATGAGCGGCGGCAAGCCGATGGACCGCCTGATCTGCGGCGATGCGGGGTTCGGCAAGACCGAGGTAGCGATGCGCGCCTCGCTGCGGGCCGCCCTGGACGGGAAGCAGGTGGGCGTCCTCGTCCCCACGACGATCTTGGCTGAGCAGCATTCCCGTACCTTCTCCCGGAGATTGAAACCCTACCCGATCCGGGTCGAGGTCCTCAACCGTTTCCGGACGAAGGCCGAGCAGAAGGAGATCTTAGACGGTCTCAGGCGGGGGACGGTGGACATCGTGATCGGCACCCACCGGCTCCTCCAGCAGGACGTGAACTTCAAGGACCTGGGGCTCGTCATCATCGACGAGGAGCAGCGCTTCGGTGTGGCGCACAAGGAGAAGCTGAAGAAACTGCGGACGCTCGTGGATGTCCTGACCCTGACGGCGACGCCCATCCCCCGCACTCTCCATCTGTCGCTGGTCGGCATCCGGGATCTCTCCATCATCAACACCCCGCCGGAGGACCGGCTGCCGGTGAAGACGCACGTTCTGGAGTTCAACGAGGAGGTGATCGCCGCCGCGATCCGCCAGGAACTGGCAAGAGACGGCCAGGTCTTCTTTCTCCACGACCGCGTCCGGTCGATCTTCACGATGGCCCGCCTCGTCCAGAAACTCGTGCCCGAGGCCCGGGTGGGTGTCGTCCACGGACAGATGACGCCGAAGGAGATCGAAGGGGCGATGGCAAGGTTCGTCCGGCGGGAGGACAACGTCCTGGTCTGCACTACGATCGTCGGCGCCGGCCTTGATATTCCTACGGCCAATATGATCATCATCAACCGGGCCGACCGCTTCGGGCTTGCCCAGCTCTACCAGATCCGGGGGCGGGTGGGGCGCTCGAAGGAGGAGGCCAGCGCCTATCTGCTCGTGCCCAAGGGGGCGATGCTCTCGCGCGACGCCCAGAAGCGGCTCCAGGTGATCATGGACTTCTCCGAACCGGGCGCCGGCTTCCGGATCGCCTCCAACGACCTGGAGATCCGGGGGGCGGGAAACCTCCTCGGGATTTCCCAGTCCGGCCATGTCTCTGCCGTTGGGTACGAGCTCTATACCGAACTAATGGAGAAGGCGATCCGCGAGCTCAAGGGAGAGCCGGCGCCGGAAGAGGAGATCAAGCCGGAGATCCATTTGGGGATACCGGCTTTCATCCCCGAGGTGTACATGGCCGACGAGCATCGGCGGCTCGTGACGTATAAGCAGGTGTCGCTGGCTTCGACCGACGAGGATCTGGCCGGGATCCGGGCAGAGCTGATGGACTGCTATGGCCTCGTTCCTCCCGAGGTGGAGAACCTCCTTGCGGTCATCGGCATCCGGAACCTCCTGAAAGACATCAAGGGGAAGAGGATGGGCTATGACGGCAAAGGGATGTCGGTTTTTCTCCAGGAGAAGAGCCCGATCGACCCTGCCCGGATCATCGAGCTCTACCGGCGGAAGGTCCGGGGAGTACAGCTCACGCCCGATCTGAAGCTGACCATCCCCATGCCGGGACTGAAGGGGGCGGAGATTCTGAGCCGGGCGCGGGAACTGCTCGAGTCCTTGAGATCGTAGGAGAGGGACAGGGTGAGAGCTTTTCCAGTGAGGCAAACCTTTCCAGACATGCTCCTCCGGGGGCGAGGTCGCCCAGATCGTTGTCCGCGACAGGAGACGGGCGGAGGCGATCCTGAAAAGATTGAAGATGGGAGAGGATTTTGGTAAGGTGGCGCGGAAAGTTTCCATTGGGCCGGAGGCCGCAAAGGGCGGCGATCTCGACTTTTTCGCGCGCGGGGTCATGCCCGAGGCGATCGACCGCGTGGTCTTCACCCTTCCGGTGGGGAAGGTCAGCGGGATCGTTCAGAGCCCTTATGGCTACCACATCTTCAAGCTCCTTGGACGGAAGGAGGCAGGCGGCCGGATATTCTCGGAGGTAAAAGAGCGGGTGATTGCCGATCTGCGGAAGCTCAAGGAAGCCGAGGCTTACGAACGCTGGATCGAGGGCCGTCATCCGGATCAACAGGCCCCTTCCGGAATGGACGCCGCCGGTGGAAACGGGGACGAAGGATGCACGTCCGCCGGCCGTTCCGGAGAAACACTGAGGGCATTTTCCGTGGGGACAGATTTGAAATCTGTCCCCATGATATCAACTTTGAGGAGAGCGTGATGAAAATCGGCAAAACGTTTCTGGCGGGAGCGGCGGCGGCCTTCCTGAGCCTGTCGGCGCAGGCCGGGGTGGCGGACAGGATTGTCGCCGTCGTCAATGATGAGGTCATCACCCTGTCCGAGTTGAACGGCGCGTTTGACCCCTATCGGGTAAAACTGGAAGCGGCCTACGAGGGACAGGCGCGGGATAAGGCCCTGACCGAAGCCAGGGAGACCCTCCTGAACCGGATGATCGATGCGCTCCTCATGCAACAGGAATCCCGGAAGACCGGGATCGTCGTTCGGGAGGAAGAGGTAGCCGACGCGATCAAGGATCTCCTCGCGAAGAGGAACATCTCCCAAGAGGAGTTGCTTAAAGGGCTGGCGCAGGAAGGTATGACCCTGTCGGCATACAGAAAAGAAATCAGAGATCAGATCATGAGGATCAAGCTGATCCGGCGGGATATCAAGTCCAGGGTGGCGGTGACCGATGAGGAGATCGGCGAGTATTACCGCAAGCACCGGGAGGATTACGAGGGGAAGGAGTCTGTCCGGATAAAGCAGATCCTCCTCCTTTTGCCGAAAGAGGAAGATCAGGCCGTGAGGGAGAAGCTCCGGGCGGATGCCGGGGAGATCCACCGGCGGCTCATGAACGGCGAGCCCTTTGACCAGCTTTCCGCAAAATACTCCGAGGGACCGGCCGCCGCGACCGGCGGAGACATCGGCTACATCGAGCGGGGGATGATCATCCCCGAGGTGGAGGATGTCGCCTTCAAGCTGCCGCTCCAACAGATCAGCGGCGTCATCGAATCGTCCGTCGGTTTTCATATCGTCCAGGTCATCGACCGCCGGGGGGCGGGGATCAAGGGCATCGAGTCGGTCCGCGAGGAGATCAGGGAGAAGATCGACCGTGAGAAGATGGAGAAGAAGTTCGAGGAGTGGCTGGAGGCCCTCCGGAAGAAGTCGAATATCGGGATCAAGTTATAATGAATTACATTAAGATCAAGGGCGCCGCGCAGCACAACCTCAAAAACATCAGCGTCGACATCCCGCGGGACCGCCTGGTCGTCATCACCGGCGTGAGCGGCTCCGGTAAGTCGTCGCTTGCCTTCGACACGATCTACGCCGAGGGTCAGCGCCGCTACGTGGAGTCTCTGTCCGCCTACGCCCGCCAGTTCATCGGGCAGATGGACAAGCCCGATGTGGAGTCCATCGAGGGGCTCTCGCCGGCGATCGCGATCGAACAGCGGACGGCCGCCCACAACCCCCGCTCCACCGTGGGGACCGTGACGGAGATCTACGATCACCTCCGTCTCCTGTTCGCCCGGATCGGCGTTCCCCACTGCTACAAATGCGGCAGGGAGATCAAGTCCCAGACCATCGACATGATGCTGGAGACGATCCTCACTTATCCGGCGAATTCGCGTTTGACGATCTTAGCCCCGCTCGCCCGTGGGAAGAAGGGGGAGTTCCAGAAGGAGTTTAAAAAACTCCTGAAGGAGGGGTACGTCCGGGTCCGCGTGGACAGCGAGGTCCGGGAGCTCGCCGAGGAGATCGCCCTCGACAAGAACCGACGGCATGACATTGACGTCGTGATCGACCGCCTGATCGTGAAAGAGGGGATCCGGAAGCGCCTCCGCGACTCCCTGGAGACCGCTTCGGGCCTTTCCGACGGCCTGGTCCGCGTCGCCGCGACCGGCGGGGAGGAGGTCCTCTTCAGCGAACGGTACGCCTGTCCGGACTGCGGCGTCAGCATCACTGAACTTGCTCCCCGGATGTTTTCCTTCAACAGCCCCTACGGGGCCTGCCCGGACTGCGGAGGGTTGGGCACCCGGATGTACTTCGACGAGGAGCTGGTCGTCCCCGACCAGGAGCTCTCCGTCCGGGAAGGGGCGATCGTCCCCTGGTCGGGCCGCCACTCCCTCCAATACTTTCAGATGCTCGACACCCTCTCCGAACATTACGGATTCGACATCAATACGCCGTTCGGCGACCTCCCGGAGACAATCAGGAAAGTCCTTCTCCATGGCTCGGGGGAGGAGAAAATCCGTTTTCACACTGATCGGGGCGGTCGGAGATACTTTTACACCCGGCCGTTTGAGGGGGTTCTCAATCAGCTCGACCGGCGCTACAAGGAGACAGCCTCCCTCCATGTCCGCATGGACCTGTCTCGCTACATAAACCTGCGGGAGTGTCCGACCTGTCTGGGCGCCCGCCTGAAGAAGGAGAGCCTCTCTGTGACCGTGGGGGGGAAGAACATCCATGAGGTCTGCCGCCTCCCGATCAGGGAATGTCTTGCATTTCTCATGGCGATTCCCCTCTCTCCCCAGGAGATGCAGGTTACGGAGCGGGTGATGAAAGAGATCCGCCAGCGTCTCAGCTTTCTTTTGGACGTCGGCATGGACTACCTGAGCCTGGAGAGGGCGTCGGGGAGTCTCTCGGGCGGGGAGAGCCAGCGGATCAGACTTGCCACCCAGATCGGGTCGGGCCTGGTAGGCGTGCTCTACGTTCTGGATGAGCCGACCGTCGGCCTCCACCAGCGGGACAATGTCCGCCTCATCGCCACCCTCAAGCGCCTCCGCAACATGGGGAACACCGTCCTCGTTGTGGAGCACGATCGGGATATGATGCTGGAATCCGACCAGATCATCGACATGGGGCCGGGGGCGGGGCTGGACGGCGGCGAGGTCGTTTTCCAGGGGACGCCGGAGGAGATCTGCAAAAGCGAGGTCTCGCTCACGGGGGCCTTCCTCTCGGGGCGCAAGTCCATTGCCATGCCGGAGAAACGGCGGCCCGCTACAGGGCGGTTCATCGTCCTGGAGGGGGCGCACGAGCACAATCTCCAGGATGTCGACATCCGGATCCCCGTTGGCATCTTCACCGCGGTGACCGGCGTCTCCGGATCGGGAAAGAGCACGATGGTTATCGAGACCCTCTACAAGGCGCTTGCCCGGCGGCTCAACCGGGATAAGGGGGGCGGCGGGAAGATCCGCCGCATAGCCGATCTGGGCGGCATCGAGCGGATCATCCTGATGAACCAGCAGCCCATCGGGCGGACCCCCCGCTCCAACCCGGTCACCTACACCGGCGTCTTCTCTCACATCCGGGACCTCTTCACCGGCCTGGCCGAATCCCGGCTCAGGGGTTACAAACCCGGCCGGTTCAGCTTCAACGTGAAGGGGGGCCGCTGCGAGTCCTGCGAGGGGAACGGCCTGATCAAGATCGAGATGCACTTCCTGCCCGACGTCTACGTGACCTGCGATGCCTGCCGGGGAAAGCGGTTCAACCAGGATACCCTTGAGGTCCGCTACAAGGGCAGAAATATCGCGGAGGTCCTGGAGATGACCGTCCAGCAGGCCCTGGGATTTTTCGAGAACATCCCGGCCATCCGCGGGAAGCTCCAGCTCCTCTACGATGTCGGCCTCGGCTACATCCGTCTCGGCCAGTCGGCGACAACCCTCTCCGGAGGCGAGGCGCAGCGGATCAAGCTCTCCCGGGAGCTGGGCAAGCGGCTGAACAGCCACACCCTCTACATCCTGGATGAGCCGACGATCGGCCTCCACTTTGCCGACATCCAGAAGCTCTTGGACGTCCTCATGAGGCTCGTAGAGATGGGGAACACTGTTGTGGTCATAGAGCACAACTTAGACGTGATTAAATCCGCCGACTACCTTATCGATCTCGGCCCGGAAGGGGGCCCCGGCGGCGGCCGGATCGTCGCCACGGGCAAGCCGGAAGCGGTCGCCCAGGTAGAGGGCTCCTACACCGGCCAGTTCCTGCGGAAGATCCTCTGACCGGCTTTGGCTGAATTATGCCGATGGATGTAAGGAAACTCTTTAACCTTGTTACATAATTGTCTTGACAAGAACGCGAGTCATGACTTATACAACGAACCATGCAGATCATATGATTTTTTGTCGGTCAAGTTATCCAATAGAAAGCGTGGTTGCCCATGAAAATGGAGATGAATCCGGCAAATGTCGTCATCATTGCCAGGCAGTTCAATCCTTCCATCATTAGTCAATACTGGTTAATCAAGAACGGCATTTTTACCGAGGAGGAGATTCAGCCCGACAGCATGTTTTCGCCTGTCATCGCAAATGTTCATTCCAGGGATTGCGAAGTCCTGGTACTGCCGGAACAACTTCAATTCATGTCCAAACTCGCTGACCAATCCGGTCAGGAATTATTGATCTCCAAACTTGGAAAGATTGTACAGGCACTGCCGCACACGCCTTTTGTTGCTGTGGGGCTGAATTTTTCCTGGCAGGTTTACGACGAGGATGATGCTTCCAATGCGGCATTGGGGAGGAAACTGTTTTTCAGAGACAACAGCCCGCTGTACAAGTTTTTTGATGTGGATGACGCCCGGTTCGGTTCCTACATGAGCAGGGATATCCTGGGTTGCCGCCTGAAACTGGATATCAAACCCGTCACTGTCCCTTGCCCGGAGGGGGCCTCCAACCGGCTCCTTTTCGGATTCAATTTTCATCTGCAGCTGATTGAAGACGATAAAGCGGAAAGTATTTTAAATCTATTTCAGAAATGGGATAAAGCCAAGGAAACGGCCATTTCTCTCATGAAGCAAATTGCCTGAAAAGGATCGCCATGACACCGACAACCGAAAGCATTTCCGCCATAGATTTTAGTGAAAATCCGGAAAGGTTCCGTTTTATTGCCGCATGCAGTTTTTGCGAGAATGAGCCTGCCGTGGATACGGCCCGTGCTGTGCTGACCTATGGCGGCGGCGAGGATTGCGATACGCCGACTTTTTCTTCGAGTAAGCAAGAGGTTGAATTCATAAAGACTGAGAGCTTTGAATTACTCCTGAAATTCGGTAAATCGTCATTTCTGCGAAAGCACGAATCCAGTCCTTTCAAGACCTTCTGGATTCCCGCCTACGCGGGAATGACAAAGTGGGGGTATTTTCAAAGCTCTCAGACTGTTCTTGAAGGGAAATTACTGATGGAGGCCTCCAGTGCTTCGTTTACTTCCTTCTTGATCAACCGGAGCAAAGGCGTACAGGAGGGGGATACATACGGGACCATTATAGAACAGGACGAAATCGAGCTATTGCGAAGTTTTGTTGAAGGCCAGGCCGCTTCCCGGCCCGTCGTTGTTCCTTTGTCCCGAGAAGCGGAGGCCTTCTGCGGCTGCCAGGGCATTCGGCAGTATGTCAACGTGGCTTCGGATCTAATCAATCAGTGCTTTTCCAATATCCAGAACGTCGAAAGTGAGATTCTCCAGGATCCGGATGCGGAAGATCAATTCCTGGTCATCCATTTGGAGGTCAAGGGAGAAATCGAGGCGGTTCTCGATATGTATGACAAATATACCGAGGAGTGGGTATCGAGAGTCCCCTGGCCGGAACGGGCAAAAATCAGCTTGTCTTACATCACGATCTGAGGCATGGACCCGAGAGATTTTCTTGAAGTGGCAAAAAAACTATCCCAGGGCGGCACGGCTGCCGAATACCGGACAGCCGTCAGCCGTGCCTATTATGCCATCTATCATGTCAGCGCGGATTTTTTGACGGGGTTAGGATGTACAATCAATGATGGGCCATCAGGACACGGTGATGTATATAGAAACCTTTCTAATTGCTGTGATTCTGAGCTGGCCAGTGTAGGTTCCCAGCTTCATGATCTTCATGGTAAAAGAATCATTGCAGACTATCGTCTCAACAATACGAAGTACGACAATCAAAAAACAACGCAGGCTGTCATGATGCAGTCAGAGCGAATGATCCAGGCGTTGGATCGGTGCGGTTCCGGCGCAAGGCGGGATGAAATCGCCAAGGCTGTAAAGGAGTATTTAAGAAAAATCTCCCCCTGATACCGATCTTTTCCCGCCTTTATCGCCCGCCAAGTATTTAACATTCAATATCGATGCACCATCAACCTTCATTGTAGGGAGGAACAGGATGGCCCGGAAGAAGAGCGCAAAGGTTTCTGCGAACGCGGAAACGGCGGTGCTGGATTACCGCCATGACGAGGCGAAACGGAAGAACATCCCCCCGGCGGGGCTCGCCGCCCAGGGTAAGGTTCGGGAGACGCCGAAGATCCGGTACGCCTATGATCCCCATCTGCCGCCGGTTCTGCGCTTCGATCCGGCATGCGGCGCCGACAGGCTACCGGAACTCCTCGAGACGGCCAGGAGCCGACCGTTAACCGCCGAAGAGACGCAGCTTCTGGCCAATGCGCTCAGGAACCGGGAGCCTTGGCTTGAATGGTCGGGGAAGCGCGAGAAGAAGTCCTTTGAGGTGGATCCCGTCGCCCTCCACATTCATGAGCGAATCAGCGCCCAGGCGATCCTCAAGGTCATCGCCCGTCAGGACGTCCAGCGGGATCTCTTTGCTGACACGCAACTGGAATATCAGAAGGCCGTCCAGTTCTACCAGCATGACGTGGACTGGTCGAACCGGATGATCCTGGGCGATTCCCTCCAGGTCATGGCGAGCCTTGCCCGCCGGGAGGACTTGGCCGGAAAGGTCCAGATGATCTATATGGACCCGCCCTACGGGATTAAATTTGCCTCCAACTTCCAGCCGGAAATCGGGAAACGGGACGTGAAGGACAAGGAAAGCGACCTCACCCGGGAGCCGGAGATGGTCAAGGCCTACCGCGATACCTGGACCCTCGGCGTCCATTCCTACCTCGCGTACCTCCGTGACCGCCTGATCCTCTGTAAAGAACTCCTGGCCGATACGGGGAGCATCTTCGTACAGATATCGGATGAAAACCTGCATCGTGTGAGGTGCTTAATGGATGAGGTTTTTGGCGCATCAAATTTCATAAGCCAGATCACTTTCAGAACAAAGATTCCTTTGCGTGCCTCTTTGTTGGCTAATGTAGGGGATTACCTACTATGGTATGCCAAAGATATTTCAAGTCTGAAATACCGAAAACTATTCTCAGATCAAGTTCTCGATGAATCAGAATTGTTTAATTACGTGGACCTTCCAAATGGTTCAAGGGTCTCTATCTCAGAATGGGAAAATCAACTTTCATCAGAAGGAGGTCTGCAATTTTCCAGTCTCGATTTATCATCTTCCGGTGCCACTCTGAGTTGCATGTTTGGTTATGAATACCAAGGTCGTGCATTCAGGCCAACTGTCGGCAAAAGCTGGAAGACAAACCAGGAGGGTATGGATAGACTGGCAAGGGCAGAACGCCTTTTCGCGCCTGGTAGTGCCCTTCGCTATGTACTCTACCATGCTGATTATCCAATATCTGAAACAACAAATCTTTGGACGGACACATTAGGGGCCGGAGGCAAGTTATATGTTGTTCAGACGAGCCAAAAAGTCATCGAACGCTGCCTCCTCATGACCACCGACCCCGGTGATCTCGTCCTCGATCCGACCTGCGGGAGCGGGACGACGGCCTATGTGGCGGAGCAGTGGGGCCGCCGGTGGATCACCATCGATACGAGCCGCGTCGCCCTGGCCCTGGCGCGACAGCGCCTGCTGACGGCGACGTATCCCTTCTACCGGGTTAAGAATGAATCGCCCGGCGCTGTTATCGGAGAGGCTGAAACGGAGCTGGCCGCCGATCCTCGGAAGGGTTTCATCTACAAGACCGTCCCCCACATCACCCTGAAGAGCATCGCCCAGAACGTCGTCCTCGACCCGATTGTCGCCCGGCATGAGCCGATCCTGGAGGAGAAGCTGAACGCTCTGAACACCTCGCTTAAGACCGTAACGCCTGAAATCCGCCGGAAACTGACGGCAAAACTGGCCATCAAGGAGCGGACGGAGGGGAAGAAATCCGTCACCGACGCGGACCGGCGGCGCTGGAGCCTTCCGAAGTTGGCTTGGAAGCCCTGGGAGATTCCCTTCGATGCGGACGAAGACTGGCCGGAGGTTCTGAGCAGCGCCCTCGTGGCCTACCGTGAGGCCTGGCGGACGAAGATGGACGAGATCAACGCCTACATTGCCGGTAACGCCGAGCAGGAGGAACTGGTCGATCAGCCGGAGGTCGTCCGCCAGGTGGCGCGGGTCTCCGGTCCCTTCACGATGGAGGCGGTCATGCCCGCGGAAGAGTCCCTCACAGAAGAAAGCCCCATCGGCGGCAGTCCGAAGGATGGGCTGGACACTTTCGGCGACGGCGGTGCGACCGAAGAGCCCGTGAACGCCGAGGCCTATCTCGACAAGATGCTCCGGCTGCTCAGGGCGGACGGGGTGCGTTTTCCCAACAACAAGGTCCTCGCCTTCGCCCGCCTGGAGGCATGCAGTTCCGACTATCTCCACGCCGAGGGGGAGTGGACCACGGAAGACGGCCAAACCCGTTCCGTGGCGGCCTCCTTCGGCCCCCAGTTCGGCCCCGTCACGGCCTGGCAGGTGGAGCAGGCCCTCCCCGCTGCCAGCCGTCGGGGCTTCCAGGACCTGATCTTTGCCGGCTTCTCCTTCGACGCTGCCGCCCAGGCGATCATCCAGGAGGACCCGAACCCCAAGGTCCGCTGCCACCTGGCCCACATCAGGCCCGACGTGAACATGGGCGCCCTCCTGAAAGAGACGCCCAACAGCCAGCTCTTCACCGTCTTCGGAAGCCCCCGGACCCGTCTGAAACCGGTGGGCGAGGGAGAGTTCATCGTGGAGATGGAGGGGGTGGACATCTACAATCCCGTGGACAACACGCTCCTGCCGACGAACGCGGACAAGGTCGCCGCCTGGTTTCTCGATACGGACTACGACGGCCGGACCTTCTGCATCACCCAGGCCTTCCTGCCGGATAAGTCAGCCTGGGGACGGATCGCCCGCGCCCTGAAAGGGGTCATCGACGAGGAGCGGTTTGCGGCGCTGAGCGGGACTGTCTCCCTCCCGTTTCTGGCGGGGCTGCACCGGCGGGTGGCCGTCAAGGTGATCGACCCCCGGGGAAACGAAGTCATGCGGGTCCATCGCCTGCCCGGCGGAGGGGACGTCTATGAAAGCGCCTGAGCAGGAACCCCTGCCCATCCAGCCGGTCAACCGGCCCATCCTTTGCAGCCCCTACGCGGAGCCCACGGCCCACTGGGTTTATGACACGGAGACCGGGGATGCCCGCCAGATGGTGGGCAGACGACCGGCCAGCTACTGGTACAAGACCGAAAAGACCGGAACCGCCCAGCAGAATCTGGCCTTCATGACGCCTGAACAACAGGACGATCTGCCCCTCGTCAACCTCATCCGGGAGGACGTGAAACGCTGGCGTCAGACGAACTATGAAGGCGCCACGCCGGTGACGAAGCAGCTTTTGGCCTGGTGGCGGCGGACGGACCGGCCCCGGAAACTTTTCTTCTGCCAACTGGAGGCGGCGGAGACGGTGATCTACCTCATGGAAATACTTGCCTCGGGCAAACGCCCCCGATGGCGACCGAAATTGAGCGGCGAGGATTACCGGAAGCTCTCTTGCG
>MICJ01000061.1:0-303 GCA_001830835.1 Syntrophobacterales bacterium GWC2_56_13
TGAATCCAGTAAACAGGGAGCCGGTCCCGCCGAACACGCCATTGATGGGCGACAGAAGAGCGCCGAACGCGTCGTTAAACTCCAAACTGTTGTTCGTGAAGTCCCAGTAGGCAAATCCCCCTTCGTTGACGGCGCCGCTGTAGGCAAGAGGTGCTTCGGTGTAGGTACCCAAGCCCAAATCCTGTGTCTGCCATGCACCGCTGCCGATACTGCCCGTAACGACGCCGTTGCCTGTGCCCAAGGTTGTTGCGGACAGGTAGGTAAGCGCCGAAGTGCCGGCAATTGAGCCGGCGGAGGCGCCTG
>MICJ01000061.1:447-8599 GCA_001830835.1 Syntrophobacterales bacterium GWC2_56_13
TATCGATCAGCCAGGCGCCCGTCGTACCGGTTGAAATTGCCCTGATTCCGCCTGAGGAAGCCGAAACGGCGCCGCTCAAATCACCTGTCACTCCGCCTGTGACGCCGCCCAGCACATCGCGCAAAACGTATTGCCGCTTTCCGATGAACCATTCATAAGGTGAGGTGAAGGACACATTGCCCGCCAGGTCATCGGCCTGAAATTCAATTGTTCTTTTCCCCTCGCTGAAGGAAATCGCCGAACCGTCGAAGGGCTGCCAGGCACCTCCGTCTATCCGGTAGTACCGTACTCCCATGTTTGTATCGGTGGCGGTAAACGTAAAGGTGTTTGTGTCACTACCGGTCACTTTCCCGGGTTCCCCGGATAATGTAATGGCGGGCGCGGTGTAGTCGGTGGTCCAAGTGAAGGAGGCGGGCGCGGTGGTGACGTTTCCCGCCGCATCCGTGCCCTTCAGATACACGGTATGACTGCCTTCGGACAGGCCTGCGAGATTGATCGTATTACCGGCGACGCTCGCATAATTCACCCCATCCGTGGAATAGCTGTAACTGGTTGCCGGATCGGGAGACGTCGAAGAGACGGTGAAGGCGGCCGTCGGCTGATTGGTAAGCGAGGGAGTGGCTGTAGACAGGGCAACCACAGGCGCTATGGTGTCTATTGTCCAAGTGTAGCTGGTCGTAGAAACATTGCCGGCTGAGTCAGTGCCCAGCACCGTCAATGTGTGTTGCCCCTCGGACAGCCCGGAGAGACTGATTGTACCGGTTGTAGGGGTATAGGCGCTTCCGTCAAAAGAATAGCTGTAGCTCGTGGTCTCGCTGGAAGAAACATCAAAGACGGCTGAAGATTGATTAGTTATATTGGCAGGCGCGCCAATTAAAGAAAGAACCGGAGGTGTGGTGTCCGTTGACGGAGGATAGGCGATCGCTGTTCCTGCCGCCGTGCCGCCGGTTAATGATCCGCCGCCGAACTGTCCGGTCGCGCCGCCAGTGAGGCTGATGTTGCCGGTATAACTTCCCCCGCTCAGAGGGCCGCCGCCGACGAGGTTCGCTCCCCATATGCTGGCGGTGGCATCCCAGCTTTTGATCCCGAAATAGACGTTGAGACCCCCGGCGCCCGAAGAGAGGGATACAGTCGGACCTCCGACCTGGGGTGCGGACAGGAGGCTGTAATCGCCGGTTATGCTGTCGGTTGCCCAGATGCTGGGTGCGGCGCCGGTGGAGGGGGCGAAGAATGTGACATTGTTCATGGTGATGTTGGTGAGATTGTTTACGGGGATGGCGGGATTCACCTGAATCAGGGTCACCTTTCCCACCAGAAAGCTGGGGATGTTCAGAGCTTGCAGCGTGGGGACGCCGCCGACCGGATCGGCCGCCATGCTGAGGAACCTGCCTGTTTCAATCCATGCTCCCGAGTCCGCTGCTTTCCATGCAGAGGTCGCCGGATCAAAACTTCCCATTATGGTGCCGCTGCCGACAGCGGTTTTTGCATCGCCCCAATTTGCGATTGCCAGAACAGACTGACCGAAGAACGTATTCTTTGCTGTATCCCACGTGGTGGTGGAAACCAAGTAACTGGTGTCTGAATAGCCAGCGAAATTGTGGTTGATTGTCCAGGAAGCATTGACCGGCTCCGTGCTCACGGGGGCGAAGGTGTACGTCCCTTCCGGAGACGTTTGCCATATCCCCCAGTCACGACCTGACAAGGACGTATTGCGGATGTCTTCCGTGTTGATAAATATCTGCTGCCCACCGGGGTATTCGTTGGCCAAAGTGGGGGCGAAAATCTGAGAATTATCCAATAATTTGACAAAGGAGGGAAGCACGCCCCCCGTATAGTCCTCCATCTTCGTTTTTCTTATCGTTCCACTGCCGACGAGAGCAGTGCTCCCCGGTGCGAACTCTCCCGTAATAAGGCCGATATTGGTAAGGTAACCTAATTCATTGCTCGTTGCGTAAACACTAGGCATCAGGCCTTCCCAGGATCCGGAAGAAGCGGTCAGAAATCCCGATATATTCCCTGAACCGGTGTTTAATTCCAGCGGTCCCGAGATTACCCATGATCCCGATAAAGGCAGCGGCGCGCCAAGGTTGCCCGATAGTGACACAGGGCCGACACCGGTGGCGCTGTCAATAGTCATGTCAACGGTTCCGCTGAGAACACCACCAGGCGTGACGCTGCCGCTGAAAATGGTGGTAGGTGGCGACAGCGAAGACACCGGCGGCGGCGGCGGTGGCGGCGGGCCCGGCTCTTCACCGCCGGGAAGGGCGGGCGGCGGTGTCTCCTGCTGCAGTTGCTGATCCGGGGAGGCGGTTGTGTCCATCTGGAGCCGGTTGATCTCATAGTCCGGGGCGGGCCGGACGATGGGGAGCTGATCGGGTGCGGTGACCGTCATGGTCTGACCGGCCTTGATCGTCACGACCACATCGGGACGCTTCTTGCTGTAGCCGTACCCCTCGCCCTGCTCGAAATAGAATTCGCTCACGCCGTTTTCGTAGGTGCCGATCCAGATCGTGCCGCGGACGCCGGCGACGGCCGTGGGCGTATGCAACTCAAGCGCGGATTTCTTGGCCAGGTTGTTGACGACGACCCTGGTCTTTCCCCGGAAGAGTTCGAGGTAGCTCTTGCTCTCCTCCTTGTGTTCGTATTCGGAGATCTTCAGCCGCGACCTTTCCGCCAGGAAGATGGTGTTCCCGTCCAGGAAGGTCACCTCCACCTTGGATTTGGCCTTGGTGCGCAGGATGTCTCCCACGCTGACGGGATCGGCCGGCTTCATGAGGGCGGTCTTGCCGTCCGGCGTGGTCACATCGGCCTCGCCTTCGAGATGACTGATCTTGCCGACCGGTGCGGCCATGACGCCCACCGGCAGCAGAACCATAAGAACCATCAGGATGATCGTCAGACCCAGCGGCTTCCAAATGTTTCGCAACATGATATGCCTCCCTGCAGATCAAGCTTGTGTCCATTAAAACCGGAATTCGGCGCCCACCGAGTAAATGCTCCGGCTGAAATCGTATAGGAAGATGTTGGAGTTGCCCCGGATGCCGGTATACTGGATCATCAGGCTTGCATTTCTGTTGATGTCCCAGATGAGCCCGGCCATCCCCATGTATGTCCTGTCCTCGCGCTTTTCCTTGTTGAACGCCGGGATCGTGCTTTCATTGAGGTAGTCCGTTCTGTGATACTCCGCTCCCAATTGCAGCTTCAGCTTCTCCCGGAGGGGGATGATGCTGTTGGCGGTGAGGTGGTGCCCCCGGTTCGTCCAGTTGCTCCCCCTGGCTTTTTCCGCCGTGAAGCCGTATTTCAAGATCAGGATCGCCCCTTTTTCAAACAGCCGCATGTAGCTGAGGGAGCTCTCCACCCCTTGTGCGGTCTGGTCCTCCCCCGGGTCGAGGGCAGGTAAAAAGTAGTCCTTTTTCTGGTAGCCGACATACATTTCCACGACCTCGTTCTTCTTCTCCGTCAGCAGAAACCTCATCAGGGGGCCGACGCTGAAGCGGTCGGAATACCGATCGTAGCTCGGATTCCTCTTGAGGATGTGCGTGTAATTGGCGGAGAGGTTGATAGCGAAGTCGCCGAAATTGTACCCCGGCGCCATGCTGAGGCTGTTCACCAGGACGTCGTGCGTCGTGCTGTTCTTTTCGTGTATGGAGCTGGACAGGGCGTAGCCTGCGTTGAAGAGCCAAGGGCCGGGCAGGATCGGGGCAACATCCACCCGCAGGGTGTTGAGCATGGCGAGGCTCTTCTCCTCCCCGGCATCGCCAAGGCCGGGATAGGCGTAGGGCTCCTGAAGCATGTTCGTATCGTACTGTCCCAGGATATCGATCGTCAAACGGACCGGCCGCTCGATCCAGGCTCGGTCTTCGACCATGCTCTGATAGCGGCGTGCATAGGTCGCCAGATCGGAGACGGGATCCTGGATCACGGCGGCCCGGAAGCGCTCCGCCGCCTGTTTGTACCTCCTGGCCAGCATGTAGGAGAGGCCGATCTGGAATTCGGCCGCCTGGGTGTAGTTCTTGTCGAGGGTTTTCGCTTTCTCGAATGAGGCGATGGACTCCGGATATTTGCCCTCCTTGGCCTGGACCATCCCCCGGAGGAAGGCCGTCTTGGCGGGATAAATCTCATCCCTCTCGGCGACGGCGAGCCATTTGTTCGCCTCCCCGAGCTTGTCGAGGCGGTAGAGGATATCGATCAATTCGACGACGGCTTCCTTGACGGGAGGTCTCAAGGTGACGGCGTCCGTCAGATGGGGCAGGGCGTCCTGATAGATGCTCTGAGCCTTGTAGACCATGCCCAGCCAGAACGCCGCCTCTGTGGACTGAGGCGCCTCTTCCCGGGCCTTCTTGAAGAGTTCGACTGCCTCTTCATAATTGTCGGACTGGTATTGCCTGATCCCTTCCCGGAGGCTGGGGGGCGCCTGGCTTAAGGCGGCGGGGACGCACAACGTCATGGTAAAGATCAGGATGCATAATAGAGGAACGAAAACAACGGGAAACCTTTTCATCATTAACCTCCCCTTTCTGGTGGGGCATTTGACAATCGAGCGGACCAAAGAAACAGAGCTGCCGAAAATGCTGTAAGGTTAAAGTTAAAAGAGAGCGCCGGTACAATGAATCAAGGATGGTCAAACAGAACTTTTACTGAAGCATAAGCATGTTTTTATTGAAAGTCAACAGGGAAAATTATCATTTTTACGAGAGGATCTTGTCTAAAGAAGTTTCTTATTGTAAAGTGCCCCCATAAACCCGCTAAGAGGTTGTTGAAAAAGGGCTGTTCAAAAACGTCCAGATGCAAGGCCTCCGAAATCCTGAGGAGAGAGACGTACTTGTGTGTACGTCGCAGCGACGAAGGATGAGGGAACGCAGCAGATGGGCGTTTTTCAACAGCCTGCTAAGGTGCAGGGAGGAGCAAGATGCGTGAACAGAAGTCTTTAGACGAAAGGTGCATCAACACGATTCGTTTCCTGGCGGCGGACGCCATCGAAAAGGCCAAATCCGGCCATCCCGGCATGCCGATGGGGGCGGCGGCGGCGGCCTACACTCTCTGGACGCGGCACCTCAAGCACAACCCGGCCGATCCGTTATGGGCCGACAGGGACCGTTTCATCCTGTCGGCCGGACATGGCTCGATGCTCCTGTACACCCTCCTTTACCTGACCGGCTATGACATCTCCCTCGAAGATATCGGCGCCTTCCGGCAGTGGGGGAGCAAGACACCCGGCCATCCGGAGCGGCAGCATCCGCCGGGGACGGAGATGACCACCGGTCCCCTCGGCCAGGGGCTTGCTGCGGCGGTGGGGATGGCGATCGCGGAGGCCCACCTGGCGGCGCGGTTTAACTGCCCCGATCACCGGATCGTGGATCATTTCACCTACGCCTTTGCGAGCGACGGCGATCTCATGGAGGGGGTCTCCTGCGAGGCCTGCGCCCTGGCGGGCCATCTCGGCCTGGGAAAGCTGATTGTCCTGTACGACGACAACAGGGTTTCCCTGGCGGGATCCACTACATTGTGTTTCTCAGAGGATGTCGAAAAACGGTTTGATGCCTGCGGCTGGCAGGTGATCCCCGTCACGGACGGGAACGATGTAGCGGCGGTCGATGCGGCCCTAACTGCGGCGAAGGCCGAAACATTGCGACCGTCACTCATCCGCCTCCGGACGACAATCGGTTTCGGCGCCCCCGGGAAGCAGAACTGCAGCGCGGCGCACGGCGCCCCCCTCGGAACGGAGGAGCTCCGGGCAGCCAAGGTGAATCTCGGCTGGCCTCTCGATCCCCCCTTCTTCGTCCCGGAGGAGGTCCTTCGCTTCTACCGCGGGGCCGCGGCCGAAAGCGCGAAACGACAGGAAGTCTGGAAAGAGACCTTCCGGCATTATGCCGTCGATCATCCCGGGGCGGCCGCCGAATTCGAGCGGGTCATAAGGGGCGAACTTCCTGCGAGTTGGGAGAATGCACTTCCCGTCTTCGGGCCGGGCACGAAGTATTTGGCGACGCGCAAGACGTCGGAGGCCGTCCTGCAGGCCCTCGCCCCGGGGATCCCGGAGCTGATGGGGGGATCGGCCGATCTGACCCCCTCCACCTTCACCTGGCTCAAGGGACGGGGAGATTTTCAGAAACCGGGCGATCCGCCCGCCTGCCGGGAAGGGGCGGTCGGCGGGGAGTGGGGCTACGGCGGCCGGAACATCCACTTCGGCGTCCGGGAGCACGCGATGGCAGCGATCGCAGGCGGGATGGCGCTCCATGGGGGAATCATCCCCTTCACCGGGACCTTCTTCACCTTTGCCGACTACATGCGGCCGTCGATCCGCCTGGCCGCCCTGATGGGCCTCCGGGTGATCTACGTCTTCACCCACGACAGCATCGGCGTCGGCGAGGACGGTCCCACCCACCAGCCCGTCGAGCACCTGATGAGCCTGCGGGCGATACCCAACCTCACCGTCATCCGGCCGGCCGACGCCAACGAGACGGCGGAGGCCTGGCGGACCGCCGTCGAGCGGGCGGACGGGCCTACGGCCCTCGTCTTCACGCGGCAGAACCTGCCCGTCCTGGACCGGAGTGCATTCGGTCCGGCCGCGGGTCTATGGAAGGGCGGCTATATCCTCTGGGAGTCGGCGGCAGGCGATCCGGAGGTGGTCCTGATCGGGACGGGATCGGAGGTCCAGATCGCCCTCGGCGCGGGCAGGCGGCTCGCCGCGGAGGGGGTCCGCGTCCGCGTCGTTTCGCTGCCGAGCTGGGAGCTTTTCGACCGGGCGCCGCAGGACTGGCGCGATCAGGTCCTCCCTCCCGCCGTTCGGGCAAGGGTCGCGGTCGAAGCGGGGGTCAGCTTAGGCTGGGAGCATTACGTGGGGTTGGAGGGGGCCGTCGTGGGGATCGACCGTTTCGGCGCCAGCGCCCCGTACCAGGTCATCTACGAGAAATTCGGGATTACCGCCGAAGCGGTTGCCGCCGAGGCGCGCCGGCTTCTCGGCAGGTAAGGCCGGTTTCTGAAAAATGATGGGGCAGGATTCGACTGTTCCGGGGCGCGGTCTTTGGGAGGCCCGCCGGAACTGGATGAAAACGGGGGATGAACGATGAAGGTAAGCAGCGTCGAACAGATGAGGGCGATGGATCGTCAGGCCGGCAAAAAACTGGGGATCTCGGAGGAGATCCTCATGGAAAACGCCGGGCAGGCGTCGTTCCAGGTTCTCTCCCGGGAGTGGGGGGGGGCCGGGCGGCGGTACGTTATTTTCTGCGGTAATGGGAACAACGGCGGCGACGGTCTGGTCGTGGCGCGGCACATCCTCTCCGGAGGCGGGATCCCTCTGGTCTTTCTCGTCGGGGACCCCGCGCGTTTCCGAGGGGCGGCCAAGACCAACATGGAGATCATCGAGAAGCTTCCCGTGGAGGTCGTGCGTGTAAAGGATGTCGCAGCGCTCCGGTCGACGGTCCTCCACAGTGACGGGATCGTCGATGCCCTGTTCGGAACGGGCCTCGATCGCAAGGTGAGCGGCATTTACCAAGAGGCGATCGAACTGATCAACGCAAGCAGAAGGCCGGTCCTCAGCCTGGACATCCCCTCCGGCGTCAACGGCGAAACGGGGGAAGTGATGGGGACGGCGGTCCGGGCGGACCACACCGTCGCCTTCGGCCTCCCCAAGATCGGGAACATGCTCTACCCCGGCTGCGGCCTCTGCGGCAGGCTCCATGTCTGCCACATCTCCTTTCCCCCGACCCTCTACGACGATGACGCGATCATGGTCGAGACCAACGGTTTCATTCCGCTTCCACCGCGCGAGCCTACGGCCCACAAGGGATCGATGGGGGACGTCCTGTTCATCGCCGGCGCCGCGGGCTATTTCGGCGCTCCTTACTTCGCGGCCATGTCGTTTCTGAAGGCGGGCGGGGGGTATTCCCGTCTCGCCGCCCCCCGGTCGATGACCCCCTTCCTCGCGACGCGGGGGAGTGAGATCGTCTTCGTCCCCCAGGCGGAAACCACGGAGGGAAGCCTCTCTTTGAAGAATAAAGAAGCCCTCCTGGCGCTGGCCGGACAGGTGGATATGGTGGTCATCGGCCCCGGCCTCTCCCTCGCGGACGAAACGCAGGGGCTCATCAGGGAACTGGCCGCCGGGATCGAAAAGCCGCTTCTGATCGACGGTGACGGGATCACCGCCCTCGCCGGC
>MICJ01000061.1:8606-10458 GCA_001830835.1 Syntrophobacterales bacterium GWC2_56_13
AGCTTATCCGGAACCGCCGTGCGCCGACGGTCCTGACCCCCCACCCAGGGGAGATGTCGCGCATCACAGGGAAGCCTGTTTCCGTGATCGAAAGGAAGCGGATTGAGATCCTTCAGGAGACAGCCGCGGATCTGCATGCATTTGTTGTCCTGAAGGGCGCCCGTTCCCTGATCGGGACCCCGGAGGGGCGGGTCTTCATCAACCTGAGCGGCAATCCGGGGATGGCGACGGCGGGAGCGGGGGATGTCCTGACCGGAACCATCGCTGCCATGTCCGGCCTCGGGCTGCCCATGGACGAAGCGGTGCGCAAAGGGGTCTTCATCCATGGGTTCTCCGGGGACTTGGCCGCGGCGGACAAGGGCGAGGACGGGATCACCGCCCAGGATATTCTCAATTACCTCCCCTATGCGCTGAAGCAGGACCGGGAAGGCCTCGAGGAGGCTCTTGCGGAGCGTTACGAAGGCCCGGCAATTGTCTGACCCTGGCGCCGGGTCGGGCGGAAGATACGCAACAATAGGGAGGTTCACTGCGATTATCGATAACACCTATAATTCCTTACAATGGGTAAGAGTAAAGCATCGAACAGTCAGTTATACTATTCAGGTTGGGGTCTTATGTAAACTATACTTGCGGTTTTGTCTCTTTTACCCAGATGCGGTACATCTTCTCACCCGCCTCCCCAAAACATTGAAGTCCCTTCGAATCCACCTCTTCCACCTGGACATTCTCCTTGCCGCATAGCTCTAAGGTCTGCTCGATCCAGTTCCTGAAATGAGGCCCGCCGCCAACGTAGACTTTGCGCCATTTTCCCCCGCGTTCGTCTACTTTTTCCCTAATCTTTGCTTCCTTGTCAATTAGCTCTTCGTGGGCTTTATCTTCTTCAACCACCTATGCATTCTCCACTTTAATATTCACATCATCTTGATTGCCTTCAACGGGCAACCTTGCACACACTTAGCGCAGCCGTGACACCATTTCGATGGGTTGATTTCAGGGGTTTCGTAGAGGCTTTCCTGTTTCAGACTTCCATGTTCACAAACTTGTGCAGCTAAACATAACCCGCTATTGCACCTTTCGGGACAGCACTTCGTATAATCTACCGCGGCTACTTTCTTGGGCATCTTTCATACCCATTAGCTTGTAGTCGTTTTAGCCCTTCTCTCGACGCAGGCAGCATCAGGATGATGCGTTCCTATTTCAGGAGGCTGCGGAGCGCCTGGGTGACGGCGTTGCTCCCGTTGAGGACCTGTTTTCCCTTCGGGCCGACGATGACGCAGGTGGGGGTCGAGTTGATCCGGTCCTCCTTGAGGTAGTTGCCGAAGATCTTGAATACTGACGCCGTGTCGAACAGAAGGAAAGGGAGCGCCTTCTTCTTCAGGAAGGCCTCCATCGCCTCCTTTTCCCGAATCTTCTTCCCCGCCGCTTCGAAGAGCGCGGCCCGGGCTGCGACCGCCTGGCTGAACTCCCTCTTCGCATTGACCATCGCGAGAAAATAGCCTGCATAGAGGACCGTTTCCTGATGGATCGGCGTGTCGATGAAGGTGACGCGGATGAGGTTTTTCTCCACGAGTTCCGTGAGGAGCGCCATGACCTCCGTCTCCTCGGCGCGGCATGGTCCGCAGAAGTAGTCCGTGTAGATCCGGACCAGAACTGGTCCCGAGCCGAAAGCGGGCACGGGAGGCTCGGCGGCATAAACGGGCGTCGCCGATCCCGAAAAGAAAAGCAGGAAGAAGATGAGGCCGGCGGCGGCAACCAGCGCCACGAGCATCTTTCTGGCGCGCTCGAAGTTCACGGCCAGGCCGAGGAAGATCGTGGCGGCGAAGGCCAGGCAGTAGCGGCAATAGACGTCGCT
>MICJ01000061.1:10481-26703 GCA_001830835.1 Syntrophobacterales bacterium GWC2_56_13
AAAGCTCGCCGCCCGCCCCGAAGGCGAAGAGGAGCAGACAGGGAAGGGGTTTCCGCATCAGGGCAAGAACGAG
This sequence comes from Syntrophobacterales bacterium GWC2_56_13, assembly GCA_001830835.1. Classification (GTDB taxonomy): domain Bacteria; phylum Desulfobacterota; class Syntrophia; order Syntrophales; family UBA5619; genus JAKAFS01. The sequence continues at coordinate 10,555 of MICJ01000061.1, forward strand.
GATTGCGGCCATGTAGAAAATCCCCATGTATTTAAGATCCACCCCCAGGACGGACCCCCTCAACGAGCTGCAGGAGCCGTAGCAGTAAATATAGGCGAGAGTGATGCCGATGCCGGCCAGCGCCAGAAGGGCGGTCAGAAAACGCCTTTTCCGGGACAAGAAACGCTTCATGGAATTCCGGGATCTCCCTTCATGTCTGACATGGCGGTTTTATTATCCTGATCCCCAGGACGGCGTCAAGGATTTTCCTGCTATCGCCTTTCCTTCAATTCAATACCGGAACTGGCCATTTTCGTAAATGACGACCCGCTCCCCCGTCGTCAGGTGCGCCGCGACCGTTTTGGCCTCCGTGTTCACCAGGTCCCAGTGGAGAGCCGAGTCGTTGAAACCCAATTTACGCTTAAGTGCTTTGGTCATGACGGCCGGATCGCCGGCGTAGGTGTCGGTATAGGAGGCCCCGAGGGCGATGTGGCAGTTTCCGTGCTCCCCGCCGAAGTTCTCGTCGAAGAGGGTGTCGGCCATAAACCGGTCGATCCGAGAGAAGCGTTTGTCCGTCAGGGAGAATTCGCCGATCCGCGCCGCGCCGCGGTCCATCCGGAGCTGTTTGACGGTGAATTCCTCGCCGGTCTCGGCGCTGATTGTAACGGCGACCCCTTTGACAAAGGTCAGGCGCACCCCCTCGACGTAGTTGCCGCTCCGGTACGAGGGGAGGTTTGCGTAGTAGCTCCCCTCGGCGCCGCGCCAGTCAGGGGAGACGAAGAGCTCGAAGCTCGGGATGTTGTGCCCGGAGACCCCCGCCCATCTCCTCTCGGCCCCTGGCGTGATCCGTAGGTCGCAATGCGGGGACTCGATGTGGAAGAAGGCCGTCTTCAGTCCCCCCAGCCATTTCTTGATGGCGTTTGCCTGCTTACGGATAGTCTCCCATTCGGCGACCGGATTTTCCCGGTCGAGGTAACAGGCACGGATGATCTGTTCGGCGTAGAGTTCCGGCGTCGTGCGCGCCTGCGCGGCGAGTTCCGGCGTCGGCAGGGTGCAGAGGGTCCAGCCGTAGAGCCCCTCCTGCTCGCGCCGTTCGAGGATGTCGCGGAGCGGCTTGCGCGCGACCAGGACCTTGCAGATCCGGGCGGGATCGATCTCTTTAAGGTGGGTCAGGGAATCCGGGGCGTGGAGGTAGATCCGCCCGTGGAGGTTCCCGCAGAGTTCCTTCTCCCCCGGAGGTTGAAAGACCAGTTGGCGTCCGCCGGACTTTCCGTAGAAGGAACGTTCCATGCCGACGGTGAGCCCCATCCGCTGGATCGGGTTCATACCTCCGGTGATGATTTTATCATAGAGAATTTCCGAGAGCTTGAGGGCGGCGTGGTCGTACTGGATCAGGATCACGTTCCTTTTTCGGAAACGCTCTCTCCGGGCCGTCCGCAAACCCCAGAGAAGCACATCAGCGTATTTTTCCAGAAGGCTTTCGTTCAGCATTTTATCAGGGGGCGTCTAAAGGCGTCTTTCGATGATGTAATCGGCTATGGTGTAGAGAGCCGTTTTCACTTCCGAGTCGTTAAAGGAGGTCAGGAACCCCTTGGCATCGTCGATGCAGGATTTGGCCTTGGCCATGGCGTAGGGGATGCCGTCATAGCGAGGGATCAGGGTCATGATTTCGGCGATAGCCCCTTCGGTCCTTTCTTCGATCCCCTTCCGGATGAGCAACCGTTCCTCCGGTGTGCACTTCTTAATGGTCCTGATGAGCGGCAGCGTCAATTTCCCCTCTTTGAGGTCCTGGCCGATCTCCTTGCCGAATTCCTCCTCCTTCGCCACGTAATCGAGGGTATCGTCCGTGATCTGGAAGGCGGTTCCCAGCCTCATCCCGAAACGGGTCAGGGCCTCGATCTGAGTGTCGGCGGCGTTCCCGAGAATGCCGCCGATGGCGCAGGCGGCCGAGATGAGGATGGAGGTTTTCTTCTCGACGATCGACAGGTACTCCTTTTCGGTGATGTTGAGGTCGCCCGTCTTTATCAGTTGAAAGACCTCTCCCTCCGACATCGTGTTTGTGGTGGTGGAAATGAGTTTCATGATGGCCAGGTTACCGTCGTCGGTCATCAGACGGAAGGATTTAGAGTAGAGATAGTCCCCGACGAGGACGCTCGCCGCATTCCCCCAGACCCGGTTTGCGGAAGCCTTACCCCGCCGGGTTTCCGCATGGTCGATCACGTCGTCATGAAGGAGAGTGGCGGTGTGGATGAACTCGATGACGGCCGACAGGGGGTAAAGGCGCTCCCCGCGGTAACCGCACAGTTCCGAGGCGGCCAGAAGGAGGAGGGGCCTGAACCGCTTGCCGCCGCTGCCGATCAGATGGTGAATGATCTCCGGGATGAGCCGCACTTCCGAACGGAGGTACATCTCCATGTGCTCCTCGACCCGTTTCAGATCATTTCTGAAATAGCGAAATACATCCTGTATCTGCATGGCGCCAACCCTCGGTCTCAGAAATTCGGGAGCCACTATAATGGAGAGGTCCTTAAATGTCAAACAATTGCTCCTCCCTAAAAGCCAATGAGCAGCGACCTTTGTCCGGGCCGATCATCATGGGATCGTTACAGGGCCTGTTCGGGCTGCAGGCCGCCGGGGAAGATGACCGGCCGGAGATCGCCCTTTTCCGGCGCCTCCTGAGTCACATTTTAGGTTCCTCCAGTTGATGCGTACTTTTGATTTGATAATCTGGTTGAAATGGGCCTTATCTGAGTTACGCTTGCAAACAAACGGCTTTCAGTTTGGAGTTGAAGTAAGGATTCAAACTACTCTTCCACACAGCAGTAATAATCGGATAATTGTGGATTCCTGTGGTGATAGACAGCAGCAGGAAGGGGCACAATCTCTCTCCTTCAAGGATATCATGCCGCTCAAATTCTCCGGTTCGATTTGGCCTTCTTCTGGGCGTACATCCGCTCATCGGCCGAGGACATCAATTCATCCAGAGACAGAGGGGATCCGGGATCATAGACGGCCGCGCCCCAACTCATCGCCAGCTTGTAGGGCCGGGTTTCCTTCGCATTGCCTGCATCGATGTTTTCCTGAAGGCGTTTCGAAAAGTCCTCGGGATTCATGTCCGCGGCGTCTATGGACAGGACGGCGAATTCATCCCCGCCCAAACGGGCGATGATGTCCGATTCCCGGAAGGTCTGGCGAAGCACATTGGCCGTATCGATCAGGGCCCGGTCCCCCTCTTCATGACCCAGGGTATCGTTGATCCATTTGAGGCCGTCCAAATCGATGAAGGTCAGCAGCATTGACCTCCTGGCCCTGTTTGCCGCCCTGATCTGCTGCTCCGCCAGGGTAATGAACCCGCGCCGGTTGTAGAGTTCCGTCATCTGGTCCCGGAGGGACATCTCCAGGATCTCCTCCTCCATCCGCTTGCGGTCGGTGATGTTTCTGGTTAAATGGATTATCTGGTGTATCTCGCCTCTCTTGTTAATTATCGGGGTGGTCGATACTTCAACACAAAGTTTGCTGCCAGTACTGTCATAGTGAATATGCTCCGCTGTCGAATGTTTTCCTGTTTCTAACGTCTCCGCTAAAGGGCAAATATCATTAGGGGCAGAACATGGAGTTGATCTATTATGGGTCAATTCATAACAGTGTTTACCAATGACTGCATCCTTGTCAAGTCCGTAAGCATTGATGAAAATCTTGTTTGCTTCCAAGATGGTATAATTAGCCGGGTCTATGACAATCAGGGGATCCATCATATTATCTAATACTGCCTCAATAAAGTCCTTTGATGCTTTCAGTTCCTCCTCCACTCGCTTGCGGTCGGTGATGTCCCGCACGATGCCCTCGATGGTCACAGGATTTCCCGTCTCATCCGTGATTACGATCCACTGGTCGTGCATCCAGTGCAGAGAACCATCCGGCCGTATCAGGCGATACTCCACCTCCCCGCCCGTGCTCCCAGGCGCGAGGCTTTTCTTTTGTGCTTTTTTTACCTTATCCAGATCTTCCGGGTAGATGCTAAGCAGGACACTCTTGGTCGTTGCCTCCCGACCGCTTTCCGCGTCAATGCCGTAGAATTCAAGGAACGTGTTGTTGACAAAGACAAACCGGCGGGTCGTGAGATCATATCGAAAAATCATGTCCCGTGACCGGTTCGCGAGTCTTCGAAATTCTTCCGGGATCAGTTGGGGGACTGCCCCCTTCTCGTCCGCTGCCGGCTTCAACTCGAGATCTTTTTTCTTTTTGGCAAGCTTCTTGTTGGCGGGATTCGAACTCATGGCAATGCCTCTCTCATGGCATTAAGTCAGATTTCTATATCCCTATCACAATTATTCAGGAAACAACATTAATGATTTGAATAAATCACACCCAAGCTTAAACCCCTTCTCCCGGAACAACCGCAGGCAGGCATCCACCACCTCGGGATCGTAGAGAACACTCTTATTCTTCTCTTTTTTCTCCAGATTGCTTTCCCGTAAACGCGATTCAACCTTCGAAGTTCACGAATACTACGACCCAAGGCAATTGTTTCGGTCCACTGAATCTCATGCACTGGTGACGGCGTCGCACGGTCCCGGCAACGCTAAATTTTCACTTCGCTGATCTGGATCGTGGGCTGGATGTCCGTGTAGTTTGGGATATCTGCCATGATCTCCTTGGTGTGGGGCCCGAAGGCGCCCTGAAACGCACCCACTGAATCGAAATACAGATGGCCCATGGCGACATAGGTTGCCCGGGATCCGGGCGCTCCGCCGCCAATGCCTTGTTCCACGGCGACTCCCTTGAGTGCCGCCCCACACTTTTTTTGGACCATGGGGATGTGACTACTGCAGTAGTAGTCCATGTCAAACCTACTGCCTTCGTTGTTCGGATAGAATACGCTAACCTTGATCATTGTTTCTCCCTCCTTCTCTTACATCCTTCTTGGTGCTGGGACCGTGCACCCACCGTTTTCCGTTATTTACCGCGACGCCAAGCCCGTAAGTTCCTCGGCGATCTGCCGAAAAGCTGAATCACTGAATCACGTTATACTTAGCTTGTCAATGAGTTTAAGGTGGATCAGCGCATCTTGACGAGGGGGGGGGGGGAAGTTTTCCGGCAAGTCCCACATGGCCGTTCTTGACGATCATCACGCCGCTGACGCCATCTACGGAAACCATTTTATTTAAAGCCGGCTCCATATCGGCGACGGTCTTGACGAGATTGGCGGCCTGCGTCGCCGCGGCGTCCGCCAGTGCGGCGTCCCGTGCGATCACGGTGGCCAGATCGCATTGGCCAAAGCTTAGCGAGTGGCCCATTTCCCCCGAGGACGAACAGATGGAAAGGGGGGGTGTCGCACGCCTGCAGTGAAAACGCCAGTCGGCCAATCGGTCCCGAACCGCCCGGATAGAGACCGATGATTACGGGCCCGGTGGTTTGCAAATAGATGTCTCCCCCGTTGTCGACGATCACCTCTCCAGTGCCGGCCTGGAGACCGGCCTCGACCGCAAGCTGGGCCATTGCGCCCGCGACGGCAGCCATCGGCCCGACGCCCACCTTACTTGCGGCGCGGGCCATTCGCCGCGCAACCTCGAGTGCATCGGCTTTTACCGCAACCGGTTGGAGCGAATGCTGAAAATGTGGGTCCCGCCGGATATAGTCCTCCAGAATCGCCCGTTGCCGGACGATCTCCTGCGTGACAGCCCCAAACGATTCGCAGCAGATGCGGAAAACCGCTTCCTTGTGGATGAAGGTTTTGTATACCCGTTTGCGGTTCATGGGCTGCGTTGCGAGACGTATCTTTTATATGGAGGAATGGGGACGGATTTCAAATCCGTCCCCGCGCACACTAGAATGCCGATGTGCATGCACCGAAGGGACAGATGCGGATGCATGCCAGACACTCGATGCATTCGGATTCGTTGTAGGCGACCTTTCGGGTAGCTCCGTTTTCGATTTTCAGTGCCCTTGGGGGGCAGTAGGGGACGCAGTAACCGCAATGGGTGCAGCGCTCCTCGTCAAGGATAACCCCCTTTCCGGAGTAATTGACCGTGACGTTGAAGGTCTTTACAAAATCGATCCCGTCCTGGATCTCTTTCTCTGTACCGGTGACGTCCAGTACAAGGTACCCTTCCTCTTCCGGCGTGACCTTGGCGCGAAAGACATTGACGATGAGATGATGATCTTTGACCAGGTGGTATATGATCGGCTTGTCACATTCGCATTTGGGAAAGTAGAACATCAGTTTCTTGGTTACGGTCTCTTCGTTCATCGGGGCGGCTCCCTCTGTAAAAGCGGTTTCATTTTCGTGTCTTTCTTGAGAGGGGCGATCGGGGCGGCAAGCCGGAAATCTCCCCGCCGGATTTCATCCGCCAGCAGATTCGCAACCTCCAATGCCTTATAGTACGAAGACAACGAGCCTACCTCCACCGTTTCGTCATGGACCTGGATCTGGCCGGTGCGCAATTGCTCGTAGTTGACGTGACAGATGACGTTGCCGGTATTCTGCGGATAATCGGAGCCGTAGTCAACCACCGGGGCCAGGATATCCCGGTCGCGCACACAGGTTCGCCTCAGGACTTCTTCATTGAGAATGGGAATGGGGATTCCTATACCCAGCGCCAGCGAGACCCCGTACCCGCTGAAGCTGACGCCCCGCACGAACTCCTTGCGCATCTGCTTCATGTCGCCAGTCAGTGCCAGCGTTCCCGATCCGACAGTGGGCACACCGTCCGGGGTTCTGCCGACGCCGCCGGCGTGTTGCGTTCCCTCCGCGTACACATGTCCGTGCGCTCCGGCCAGCCAGACGCGTGTGCCTATGCCGATGGTTTCGTAGTAAGGGTCGTTGAGCAGAGGCGACAGTTGGCCCGCAGAGCAGTAATTTCCGTTTTTCTGATGGGGCTCGAGTCTGCCCATGTAGGTGTATATCGTTCGGTCTGAGCGGTTAACAGTTTCGCGGATTGACCATGATCGCCTGATTCAGGTCCTGGATGGAGAAGTAGGTGCGGAGCTCCCGCAGCGGATAACAGTCCGTGCCGTAGGAGAGGGCGAAAAGCTGGAGCGTTTTCCCCGCCACGAGATCCTCGATCACGTGACCGCCGCCATACCGGAACTCGCCGGGCGGATACATATTGGCCGGATCCGCGTGGCGGAGCTCCGTGCACCCCAGGTAGACATCCACGGCGGCGAGGCCCGTGTAAACGAGGACATCGGCGATCCAGGCTTCGGACATACGGATCCTCGGCTTGGAATGGCCGAAATTCAGAAAGCAGCCGGACGAGCACATGGGACCGAAGGTGGCGGTCGTGACGACGTCCACCTCCTTGGCCGCGGCCTCGAGCCCTTTTTTGTCCACGTAGTCCATGATCTCATCGGCCGTCAACACCACGGCCTTCCCAGATTCGATGCGATCGTTGATCTGTTCATAGGTTTTCATAATTTATTTCCCACCGGAGGATAGGATCGTTGAGACATTTTGCGCGTATCTCACACATATCTTGATTGTTTTGTCAAGTAATTGAAGCATCGGCTCCAAAGCTTTGATGGCTCGGCGCGGAGCCTCCGAACATGGCCATCAGCGGGAGCGCGCCGTTTGCACGACCCGCTACATGGCTTGGTTACCCGCCTTATCGGTTTTTCAAATACTGTTTCAAGTCCCGATAGTAATTTTCATGAGAGCCGATCATAAGAAGTTCCAAATCCTCACCAACTTTTCGATATGCAAGCAGGTACTGCGTATTTTTAAGCTTAAACTTGTGAATAAATACTCCCCGCAGGTCGCCTTTCTTTTCCTCCCCAACGCTTGGATCATCGGCAATGCTTCTTATTTCCCGATCAAAGGAGTCCTTCTCCGGCTTCGACATCTTCTTTGCTTTTTTCTCAAACGACCTTGACTGGTAAATTCTCATAAGGCTCTATCCAAACGTGTATTCGGTCTTCTCGCCCTGATCTAACTCGTCCAGCCCAATCAAGATTTCCTTAATGAGGGAATATGGTAAATCCGGATTCTCTTCGGCACATTTGCCCATGCGCGCCCAATGTTCAATCTGACCGGCCAAAGACCTATGGTCAATCCGTCCATATTTTTTTGCCTCATCTACAAGTTTTTCGGATATTCTTACTGCTGTGGCCATAATTGTTCCTCCGGATATTTTTGTTGCAACATGTTATCATTATACATCTAAGGATTGCATACTGCAACAAAAAATTGCAATATCCTTCTGTGAGTAACCGGGATAGGGAAGAGCCTCGCGGCGACGCCCTTGCCCTTGCCCTTCTCCTTGCCTTCGGCTCCGCTTATACCTGGCGCGAGGACTTTCACCTCCCTCGCTCTGTACCATACCTGGCACCGAAATCAGCGGCGGCTTTTAGCGGTCCGCTTGATTGACTCGTTCGACGCGTCATATCGTTATCGTGCCTTCCATATAGAGGGTCGCTTTGCCTGAAATCTTCACTCGCTCCCCAACATGGGTACAGAATAACTCACCGCCTCGCTTCGAGACCTGAAACGCATGCAGATCGTTCTTGCGAAGTACGCTTGCCCAATAGGGAATCAGAACGCAATGCGCGGAACCCGTTACTGGATCCTCCGGTATGCCTACGCGGGGTGCGAAGAAACGTGATACGAAATCGCTCCGATCTCCTCTGGCTGTAATGATGGTACCCCGACAATCAACCCGATCAAGCGCACCAAAATCAGGTTGTACTTCTCGCACGGCTTTCTCGCTGTTCAATACCACAAGAAGATCTTCCGCTGAGCCGAATATTTCTTTCGGCGTAACTCGCAGTGCCTCCTCGAGTCCGGCGGGTGGAGTCCGGGTATAAGCAGGTCTTGAGGGAAAATCCATCTCAAGAAGATCACCGCGTTTAACAACGACCAGTTGCCCGCTCTTGCGTGTCTGAAACGTGATATTTTCTGCGGGCCATCCTTTATGTGCGAAAAGAACAAAGGCGCTCGCTAATGTCGCGTGTCCGCAAAGAGCAACTTCTGTAGTTGGGGTAAACCATCGGAGGTCAAATCCATCGTCATTTCGGACAAGGAAGGCAGTCTCCGACAAATTGTTCTCTGCGGCAATAGATTGAAGTTGCCGGTCGTCGATCCACGTGTCAAGGATGCAAACGGCCGCCGGATTGCCGGAAAAAACCTCGGATGTAAAGGCATCAACCTGGTAGATAGGTATTTTCATTTCAGGTGTCCTGTGTTAGTCGAACGGCGCTTCGGATCAGCGGCTGACATACACGCGAGCTTGCTTGCGGGGACGGCTGCCCGCTCCAGCCTCTTGATGGACCGACTCGAAGCGCCGGGACAGAAAGCGGATGGCAATCAGCAGCGCCGATGGCTCGGCGCGAAGCGGCCGAGCCATCGAAAAGCTAACCAGCGCACAGCTTTTTCGCCGAGTCGCTGCATGGCATAGTTATGTGGTTCCGTCATGGTCTTCTTCGTTCGGGAAGACTGAATCAATCATTGCCTTCACCTCGTCGAGCCACTGCCTTCGTTGAGCTTCTGTGCTGATAATAACCGTGCTGAACGTTCGGCGGTGGAAAATATTGACGCCGCAGAGACCAAAAACGCAATTCTTCCAGATCGTTTCAAGCGGGTCCCCGAAAACGCTCTTTTCTCTTTCCGGTTCAGTGTTCGATGTATTGATAACGACGGCGGCCTTGGCGCGGAGTAATCCCGCGGGTATGCCCTCACCTGAATCTCCTTCCGGAAACTCGTACGCAATTCCAGGACGAATCACTCTATCGATCCAGCCTTTCAGTATGGCCGGAGGTTGACCCCACCAGTTTGGGTGAACGATTATGATACCCTCAGCTTCCCTTATTTCCTTGCAATGCTCTCTGATTATCTGTGGCAGAGAAGCGTCCTGAGGGATCTCCTTTCCGATAAGTAGTGGATCGAAGTCCTCACTATACAGGTCATGGAAGAAAACGCCATGCCCGTTGTTCTCGAGCTGTTCGACCACCGTTTGCGCAATTGCATGGTTGAAGCTGCTACGATCGGGATGAGCGAGAATGATTGATATGTTCATGGTCGCTAATGCTGCTCCACTGTTTTCACATAGCGGCGGAAATCAGCGGCGGGCAGCAGCCGGTCTGCTGGATTGATTCGTTAGGTGAGGTTTTATCCTCGATTTTAAAGAGTATTTTTCTGAATTTTCGAGGTTGTCAAGTTCAAGATCAACGTCCGATTCCGGCCAGTATAAATGATAACCATGAAGCAATTGAACATGTTGGATCGAGTTCAGAGTTTGATCTTTAAAATATGGGTAATCTTGATAGCTCAGAAAATATTCCTTTTCTTTTACATAAAGCCAGATACCAGAAGGTGTGATATTTTCAACGCTTACCGAAATGTTTCTGCCATGCTTTAATGATTTCATCTTTATGTGCCTCTATGATTAACTGGATTTCACTCAGTTTTTTGGGATTTAATCCATGATATACAGCCAACGACAAGATAGGTTCCAGCCAAAACTTGGCCTCGCCATCTTCGGATGTTACATGGATATGGATCCGATCCTCTTCGTTTGAGAGGAAATAAAACCTATGCCCTGAACGGCGCTGCGGATCAGCGGCTGACGTACACACAAGCTTGCTCGTGGGGACGGGTGACCGCTGCAGCCGCTTGTGCCCAACGATGCGTGTGAGCGGCGCCGGCACCCAAACTTGGTCCGTAGTCCCGCTCCTCTCAGTGTCCGCACAACACCCTTGGTTCGGTGCCATAGATCAGGACGGGGCCGCAAACTTGCTGTGATGAATTCTCATGAAGATCTCCAGGAGATTCCCCGATGCTATATCGGAAACATCAAGATCATACACATCCTGGATTTTCTTCTGGACGTCAGTTAGTTCCATCTCATCCAAACCCGTGAAATCGAAAAGACTCGACTCGTCACTGATTAGGTATTCGTCCGGCTCGAAATAGAAGATCTTCTTCATGAAATCCTCGGAGATATTCAGAAACATGTCGACACCGGTAGAGGGGGCATATTCGATCTTCTTGCCCTTGAAGGGTCCGCTCGGAATAACTCTGTCGTTTTCTTTCATTTCTGTTGCTCCAGCACCGAAGGGTGATGAAGATGAGACTTTGATTAACCTGTTGGGTGTTCACTCCATCGGTACTTTAGTACCTTCAATCGATTGTTTTTCGTTGTTATCTTGGCAAGGAACAAGTTATCGCGTTTGCCCTCACAATACTCATGAATTACAGCCAGCGCGTAGCGAGGCCCTTTGAACAGGGTCGCGGTGTTAATGTCGTCACACCATGTGTCGTCTGACACGTTAAGAAACAGCCGCCAGCGTCCAGCGGGAAGAAGATCGCTGTGTATCACGTAGCGTACAGGATCCTCCAGATCCTTGACTCTTCTTTTCAGCTCCCGAATCTGTTCCGGCGAAAGCTCCAGATTATCTTCGAGCTCAGCCTCATCACGCTGTCTCTTGGACTTTAGCATGTCTCTTCTTTCACACCGAAACGTATAAGCTCAGCGGCACTCTGCATTTTCCGGGTCCGCAGGACCCACTGGCTTGGCCATGGAGTTTTGCGCAGCAACGGCATGTAGTTGGAGACCCAGTGCACCGACTACTTTGAGGATAGTATCAAACCCAGGACTGCGATCACCGGAGAGAGCTTTATAAAGGCTTTCCCGTGACAGACCGGCATCACGCGCCACTTGGGTCATTCCCTTCGCACGAGCAATATCGCCCAGAGCCTTGGCGATAAATGCAGCATCATCTTCCGCCTCCTCAAGGCAAGCTTCCAGATAGGCGGCCATCTCCTCCGGTGTTCGGAGATGTTCGGCAACATCGTATCGAGTGGTGATGATTTTTCTCATCGATGACTCTCCTATAAGTTATCTGCGAGGAGCCCCTCCCCCACAGCTTTCACATCTCCTGCATTTCCGGCAGCCAGGCGCTCGATTCTGACCTGAACTCGCGCTCTTGCACGGAGGTCACACAGTCCGTCAAGCCACTGAGCGCAAGTCTCGGTTTTGCGTATTTCGACCATGAGGTATGGTAGCCTATAGGCTACACCTTGTCAATGCCTTTTTGAGTCATCGGAGTTAGCCACCTCACGCGCGCCGAGCACAGCGAGAAACCGCGAACGCCGCGTGATTTCGCGGGTTCTCGTCTTGAAGCTTCGGAGCGCCTTGTCGCTCACCTTGCGCCGGTTGTCCCGGCGGCGGGTGAAGGTGAATCCCAGAAACCTGCGGTTCCAGGGACGGTCTACCGCACTTTTGGCGGTGTTGATCTTGAGTCGCAGCCGCTTCTCCAGATACCGGGTTACACTCACCATGACCCGTTCGCCCGCCGTTTTGCTTCTGACATAAATATTGCAGTCGTCGGCATAGCGGACGAAACGGTGGCCCCGTCTTTCCAGCTCCTTGTCCAACTCGTCCAGAAGCAGATTGGAGAGAATCGGTGAAAGGGGACTGCCTTGCGGAGTCCCCTCCGTTGCGGGTTCAAACCCTGCAAGCGTGACGGCTCCCGCGGTCAGAATCCGGCGGATGAGTTTCACTATCCGCCGGTCCCGCACCCGCACGGCTACCTTCGCCATGAGGACGTCGTGGTTGACACGATCGAAGAACTTCTCCAGGTCGATGTCTACCACGAAGGAGTATCCTTGCCGGGTATGCTCCTGCGCCGTGGCGATGGCTTGATGCGCCGAACGGTTGGGGCGAAAACCGTAGCTCGACGGCGAGAACCCATCGTCCCATTCCTCCTGTAGTACCTGCATAAGGGCTTGCTGGACAAACCGGTCGAGGACTGTCGGAACTCCAAGCTGCCGCTCCCCTCCCCCCGGCTTCGGTATGGTTACCCTCCGTACCGGCTGGGGCCTGTAGGCGCCATTCAGCAGGGATTCCTTCTGTCGCGGCCAGTGCTCCTTGAGATGCTCCGGAAGCTCTTCGACGGTCATCCCGTCGATTCCGGGAGCGCCTCCGTTGCGCCGAACCTGCCGGAGCGCACGCCGGAGGTTGTCCGCCTCCAATACACGTTCCAGAAGATTGTCTTGTACCACCGGAGCGTCCTCTCTTCCTGTCCCAGATGTGGCTTCATCCCCGTGGTTTCCCAGGGGCAACTCAAGCTGCCTGACGGATGCGATTCCACTTCTCGGCACGAAGCGACTTCTCCTTTCCTTCCGTTCGGGCCTTCGGCGATATGAGGCCATCCGGATTTCTATTCCGGCTCGTTTCCTTCGCCTACTTTGCCCTCTGCTGACTTCTCCCACGCGGTCAGGGTCGATTGCTCTTCCCTCAGCCATCGCTGGCACATGGGAGATCTCCCGGGGTAAAACACAGAACTTTCCGTGCGTAAACGCCGGATTTATAAAGCACGCCCCATTTGCGGATGGAGGGCTTCGCAGTCACGTGCCCGCTCGCCCCGAACGTACCACACCTCATATCCGGTTCCTGTTCGTCGCCCCGCACTTTTGGATTGGGCTTCCTCCAGACCCCGCCTTACGACGACGCCCTTGCCCTTCTCCTAACCTTCGGCTCCGCGATAACCTGGTTCGGGGACTTGCACCCCGTTAGTTCTGTGCCATGCCCGGCACACACGGGCTGGTAAGCGGCGGCGGTTCTTTTCCGCCGTCCGCTTGACCGCCGTGTTATGCCTTTGAAAGCGAAGGCTCAACCATGAATCGCCTGCGCCACCAGCCGCACCCCTAGCGCCCCGCAAACCTTTGCGATGGTGTCGTAGCGAGGTTTCGCATTGGGCCTGAGCGCTTTGTACAGGGCTTCGCGGGTGAGACCAGATGCCTTGGCGATCTCGTTCATGCCGCGCGCCCGGGCGATGTCGCCCAATGCGGCCGCCAGCAAGGCCGGATCATTCGCCTCCAGAATGTCCGTCAGATAGGCCGCAATCGCCGCCTTGCTGTCGAGATACGGCGCTGCGTCGAACTCGGGCAGGTCTGCCACCTTGATGCGTTGGGTCATGGTCATCTCCTTCAGTCAATCCAGCCGCGCAGCCAGTGCCTTGGCGCGCTTGATGTCGGTTTTCTGGGTACGCTTGGATCCGCCCGCGAGCAACACGATCACCTGCGCGCCACGCTGCACGAAATACACACGCCAGCCTGCGCCCACATGAATACGAAGCTCCAACACGCCTCCGCCGACCGGTTCCACGTCCCCCATCAAGCCGCGCTCCAGACGCTTAATGCGCGCCACCACCACCCCGCGCACCGCCAGATCGGACAGGCCGTCCAGCCATTCGGTGAATTCGGGCAAAGGCTTAATCGAGAACATTGTAGAAGTGTAATCGATCGATTACATATTGTCAAGCAGGATTCACCGCGATTTGACTCCCCGCATCGCCTTCGGCACGTGTGGGGCCTAACTTCTCTAATCAGCCGAGCGGCTATTTGCGTCGGCTGTATTAGCCTTGTTAGATTTTATTTTTCAGGGTGTTTATCAATCTTCACTGGATTTTTATTCAGTGCTTTTTTCGGTTGTTGATCTACTTCAATAGCGCTGTTGTTTGAAAGTTGTTTTTTTCTTAAATCCGAAATCATATTTTTTATCTGTTGAGGTAATTGCAAAAGTCTAAATTAAGTTGAATTTTCAGCCACCGATACATGAACCACGGGTATGACCCGGACCCTGATTTCGATATCAAACGGAGAGCGACAACAATCAAAAATAAATTACATAAATAGTTGAAAATATAAAGAGAGTGAGCTATATTTCCTTTCAAGTTCAGATCAATAAAAAAGGAGGTTAGCGGTAAGGAATGAGCCCACTTTTCGACATATGGCATAGCATACAGCACACTCTTTTCCCTTGGCTGGAAAGCGAACTGGATCCTCTGACCGAAAAGCAGCAGGAGTTTATACGGGTGATCGAACTGGCAGAAGTTCAGAAGCATATGAGTCCGTACCGGTGGCAAGGGGTCGGGCGCAAGCGGGATGATCGGCTGGCCATTTTGGAGGCGTTCGTGGCCAAGGCGGTTTACAATTTTCCGACTACGAAAATATTGATTGCTTACCTGTATGATAGCAAGAACTTGCGGCGGTTGTGCGGGTGGGAGAGCAAGGGAGAGATTCCATCGGAATCCACGTTTTCCCGGGCGTTTGAGGAATTTTCGCGCGGTCGTCTGGGGGAGAAGATTCACGAGGCGATGGTCAAGCAGCATGCCGGACCAAAACTTGCGGGCCATGTCAGCCGTGATGCAACACAGATCGAA
The DNA here is from genome assembly GCA_001830835.1 of Syntrophobacterales bacterium GWC2_56_13. GTDB lineage: Bacteria > Desulfobacterota > Syntrophia > Syntrophales > UBA5619 > JAKAFS01. The sequence continues at coordinate 25,693 of MICJ01000061.1, forward strand.
GCTCGGGAGAAGCCACTTCGCAAAGATCCTAAAGAGGCCCAAAACAAGCCGAAACGCAAGCGAGGCCGTCCACGCCAAGGTGAGATCATCGCGGCAAAAGAACCTAAGCGGCTGGATTTGCAGCTTGGCCGTGGCCTGGCAGAGAACGTGGCCGATTTGCCAACGCGGTGTGACGTGGGTACCAAGCTCAATGCCAAGGGATACAAGACAAGCTGGACCGGCTACAAGCTGCATATTGATTCGATCGACGGGGATATTCCGGTGAGCGCTCTTTTGAGTTCGGCCTCGCTGCATGATTCTCAAGCAGCCATCCCCTTGGCGCAAATGACCGCCGAGAGAATCATCAGTCTTTACGACTTGATGGACTCGGCCTACGATGCGCCGCAGATCAGGAGCTACAGCGCCGGACTGGGGCATGTCCCAATCATCGATACCAACCCCAGGCGAGGAGAAAAGAAAGAGATGGATCCTGCGCAAGCGGTGCGTTTCAGGAATCGTACTACTGCCGAGCGGGTCAACTCGAATTTGAAGGACAATTATGGTGGAAGGTTCGTGCGAGTGCGCGGGGCAGCCAAGGTGATGACGCATCTGATGTTCGGGCTGATCGCGATAACGGCAACGCAGCTCTTCCGACTCTTGGAATGAGGTAAGGATAAATGATATAAAATGCTTACAAGTTAAGCGTGGTTGCAGCCAAGTCACCCGCACGGCATAGCCGTGTCCAGAAAATGGATATTTTGAGGGTTTTGGCGTCATATTGACCATATGTATCAATTCTGCCCCAGGTTCGACGTTATGGCGGTAGTTTGAGCAGTGTCAACTGCCAACGAATTTTGAGTTTTGCAATTGGCTCTGTTCATTAAATTCTTTATCAGAGCTACTTTTCGTATATTTCTGAAGATAATTAATTGCTCCTTCGTAGTCACCAACCTTCTCTTTGTATTTTGATAAAACAAGATAATCGCCAGATGGTATCGTATTTTTCGTACTTGAACACCGATTTTCGCGGAG
>MICJ01000062.1 GCA_001830835.1 Syntrophobacterales bacterium GWC2_56_13
GGAGGTTCCGCACGAGCAGGGGATGTTCCCCTCCATGTTGGATCACATCGTAACAGATATGCCCGTTCGGTTTGTCCTCCGGTTTGAAGCCGGCGGGCGTCCGCCACTGCCCGACTGAACAGAGCAGGTTTTTTCCCAGGCGGTTATACAGGGCGCAGGTGGCGTTCATCAGCTCCCCGCAGACGGCGACCAGGCGATTGATGTTGTCGTCGGGGGGGACGCCGAACTGGAGAAAGCAATCGTTGATCCGGGCCAGACGGATTTCCGCCCTCTTGCGCTCCACAGCCAACTGGTGGGCCTCCACGGCCCGCTGGGCAACCGCCGGCAGCCGCTGCAGGTAGCCCTCGCCCTTGACCACGTAGTCGTAGGCTCCGCCCTTCATCGCCTTCACCGCCACCTGCTCGTCCCCACGGCCCGTCACCACCACCACCGGGGGCGGAGCTTCACCTCGCCGAATCTCCTCTAACACCTCCAACCCATCCCGCCCCGGAAGGCTGTAATCCAGGAACACCACATCGTAGGCCTCCCCCTCCGCCAAATAGCGAAGCGCCTCGTCCCCAGACGCCACCGCCTCCACCTCCCACGTAGAATCGTGTCCGGTCAGGGCAAGGCGCATCAACTCTCTATGATCAGAGTTGTCCTCTACCAACAAAATTCTCATCTTACCCACCTCCAAACTCCTTAAGACATGGGCTTCATAGGCAAACTATTCACCACCAACCAGTAGAGCTTCAGGTCTTTGATCACCTTCGCGAACTTCTCAAAACCCACTGGCTTGATGATGTAAGAGTTAGCCCCAAGGTTGTAGCTCTCCATCATTTCTCTCTCCCCTATTGACGTCGTGAGCACCACCACAGGAATCGACTTGAGCGCCGGATCAGCCTTGATTCTCCTCAACACCTCTATCCCGTCCACCTTGGGGAGCCTGACGTCCAACAGGATCAACCCCGGTCGCGGTGCCTCCATATACTTCCCCCGTTGATAGAGAAACTCCAACGCCTCCTCCCCATCGGACACCACATGCACCTCGTTGAGAATGTTGTTCTCCTGCAATACCTTCAGGATCAATTCCACATGATCCGGATTGTCCTCTACTAACAAAACGTCAATCGGATGCAGATTTTTGTGTTCGGAATTCGGATTCATTTGCTTTCTCCCTTCATCGGCGATGTACGATGTTCGATGTCCTATGTACGATCAGGAATTGTAAAGTAAAATGTGGATCCCTTTCCTAATTCCGACTCCACCCGGAGCCGGCCCCCATGGTGTTCCACGATCCTCTTGACTATGGTCAACCCCATCCCCACCCCTTCGATCCCTCTATCCAACTGCAGGAAAGGTTCAAATATCTGCTCTTGATACTGCGGCAAAATCCCAATACCGTTATCCCTTACGTGGAAGCGATAGAAACCTCTCTCCTCCTCACACCCCACCTCAATACGCAGCCCCCTTTCAAGGCTCCTGAACTTCACCGCATTCTCTATCAGATTGGCGAACACCTGGCGAATGCGGCCCCGGTCTCCTCTCACAGCGGGCAGCGGTTGCTGCACGATGAACTCTACCCCCTCCTGCTCCAGCTTGAGTACCAATCCCTCTTCAATCTCCCTCAGCAGCACCCCCACGTCTATTTCTTCTTCAGGCCCTACCACCCGCCCGATACGTGATAGCTCGAGCAACTCGCTGATGAGGGTATTCATGTGCGCCACGTTGGCTCTGATGCGCTCCAGGTAGTGCTGACCCTGCTCGCCCAACTGATCTTGGGACTCTCTCTTCAGCAGGGAGTAGAAGCCGCCCATGGAGACAAGAGGCGCTCTCAGGTCATGGGAGACGGTGTAGACGAGGAATTCCAGCTCTTGGTTCTTTGCTGCGATTTCAGCCAGTAAGCGCTCTCGCTCCTCCTCCGCTCTTTTATATTTATCGATATTCTGAAATGTCCCTGCGAGTTTTACTATTTTCCCGCCACTGTAAATCGCTCTCCCAAGCGACCGCACCCAAATCATATCTTGGCTGCCTCGCGGGATGAAAAGAGCTTCAAAGTCGTATGGTTCCCCCGTTTCCGCGGCTTTCTTCACTGCTGCCTCTATCTCTGGCCTGGATTCGGGCGCATAGAAATTTATGGCTTCTTCCACCTTCGGCAGATATCCCGGCTCGACTCCATGGATCCGACCGACCTCTTCCGTCCATGAGACCACCTTGGTCGAGAGGTCAATCTCCCAACCTCCGACCTTGGCCATTTCTCCGGTATCTCTTAAAAGCTGATTGCTTTTCTTCATCGCCTCCTCGGCCCGCTTGCGCTCGGTGATATCTTTGGAAACGACCGTTAGCGCTGTTATTCTCTCATCGAGGTCCTTAACAGGACTGAATGTCCGGAGGAAGTATCCTTCATCCCTTTTACTTTTATGTTCATGCTGGATCGGTTTGCCGGTTTCTAATACCTCTTTCACCTTCTTCGCAAACTCCTTTGAATTCTCTTCGGAGTGGAAGTCACCGTATCTTCTGCCAATGATCTCTTCTAATGGGATGCCAAACCTTAGCCGATGCCCTTCATTCATGAACAGGTACCTGCAATCCCTGTCCACAAGATACATTAAATCTACGGAAGATGCTAATGAACGATATCTCTCCTCTGATTCCCTGAGCGTCTCCTCTGCCTGCTTGCGTTCTTCAATCTCTTTGGTCAGTTCATCGCGTGAAACCGTGATCTTTTTCAGATTTTCCGACATGATGTCGAAGGCAGTTGATAACTGGCCGATCTCGTCAGGGGTTCTGATATTGGTTTTATAATCCAGATTTCCCTCGGCAATAATTTCTGTCCCTTTATTGAGCCTTGTCAGGGGATACGTAACACTGCGTATAATAATCAGCGCAAAGGAGATAATAAATAATGCCAGCAATACAAAGATGATATTGCTGTATAGATGTAAAAGGTTGTTCTGATTCACTGTCTTTTCATTTGTCGCTTTCAACAGTTTCGATCCGTCATGATACAGGGAATGTGCATTCACCAGCATATGACTGATAATCCTCTCCCTTAACGCTTGTGTTGCGGCAGTATGGACCGTGGCGCTTTTGTCAAGCCTGACCAACTGGTTAAAAAGGTCCCCAATTTTGGTATGAAAGCCTATCATCTTGCTTAAATGTGTCTTTTCTTCCGCCCCCGTGAATATTCCCGACATCCTCTCAAGAAGTGCTCCGACCTCCTTGTGTATGAGAAGGAATTGTTCTTTTGAACGCTCTTCCCTGTAGAGAAAATACTCTTCTCTGAATCGAGCCCTCTCAAATATGGCCCGCTGCAATTCCATGACCAGGGCATGCTGCTCAAACTGCCTGTCGGCCTGTTTCTGCCACAACAGGCTTACGGATACAATGCCGGCCAAGAGAATGATGTTAAAGATGATGATCAGTTGAAGCTTCGTCTTAATCTTCATTTGGTTACCGCCTATTTGATACCGGAGTGTTCGTTTGTATAACCTCTCATGACCAAAATGATTTTATGTTTCTTCCCGATCTTCATCATCTACCCCTTGATCTTTCGTAAATCCTCCCGGGCAGTTCCCCGACCTGACGGTTCCGCTGCCTCGGCGTCAGGGCAAAGGGCCATCGCCTGTAACCATCCCCCTGCAAGAAACAGAAAGAGCCATACGGCAAATCACTTTCTTTTATGATTATCGAAATAGCGGTATCCGGCGACGCTGATGTTCAGCAATAGGGAAAAAATCAGAATCAGTCGCCCGAGAATATGGTGGACTATCGAGGGGGGATTCATGGCTCACATCAAGATCGGTTAATGTGTTAAGCCACACTTATACCAGATACGCCGCTGGTATGGCAGACGTTGGCCGGTAAACAAATAAAACTCCATCTTATCGCAATAGACAGAGATCAAATAAATATTAATGACCCCAATAAGATGAGGAAGTCCTCAAGAGGCAAATCCATGTCAACTACGCCAACCTTACTTTAGAGTAAGCTCCTATAATTGAATAAAGTCAAATAAAAATTCGGGCGCTTTGTATCGGTAATAGTGACATGATGACCATCTGAAATTTGATTGCTTTGTTTTCAGCAAGCACTGCTTCCTCTTATTATCCGCAACCAAGCAGAGGCAGCAAAAGTTGATACTTTGCGGCTGGTAATGATCATCACAGGTCAAAATTGCATTGACATACAAGAATATACCTCCCTATAATTCAGAAAAACTGGTATCTTACCTGTGAATGATTTTTCCAGAGAATCATCACTTCCAGAACCTGTGAACGATTTTTTCCAGAGAATCATCGCTTCCGGAAAAGGACAGCTCCGGGATAAAGGTCCGTTGGATCCGGAGGTAGACAAGGAGGTTCCGCATGACAAGAAAGGAAAAAGGGACGCGGAGGGAAGATACTCAGGGGCCGGAAAAAGAGCGGGAAGAAACGTCCGTCGTCGAACATGCCGAACAGGACGAGCAGGAGGGCTTCCCCATCGTCGGCATCGGCGCGTCGGCCGGGGGGCTGGCGGCGTTCGAGGCGTTCTTTTCCGGAATGCCCGCTGACGCCGATCCCGGCATGGCCTTTATCCTGGTGCAGCACCTGGCCCCGGACCACAAGAGCATTCTCACCGACCTGGTAAGGCGCTATACGCGGATGCAGGTTTACGAGGTCGAAGACGGGATGGCGGTTCAGCCCAACTGCACCTACATCATCCCGCCCAACCGGGACATGGCCATACTAAACGGGGCGCTCCAGCTCCTGGAACAGACCTCTCCCCGCGGCATGCGCCTGCCCATTGACTTTTTCTTCCACTCCCTGGCTCGGGACCAGCGTGAGCGGGCCATCTGCATCGTGCTGTCGGGAACAGGCAGCGACGGGACGCAGGGCGTTCGGGCGATCAAGGGCGAGGGGGGCATGCTCATGGTGCAGAACCCCGAATCCACAGAGTACGACGGTTTGCCGCGCAGCGCTATCGCCACTGGCCTTGCGGACTATGTCCTGCCGCCGGCGGAGATGCCGGCCCAGCTCATCGCCTACATCGCCCACGCCTTTGGCAAAAGGCCCCGCCCGGTTTTTCCCCCGGCCCCCAAGGCGGAAGACCACCTGAAAAAGATCTGTGTCCTGCTGCGCGCCCAGACAGGCCATGACTTTTCCCTCTACAAACGGAACACCATGGTCCGCCGCGTGGAGCGACGCCTGGCCATCCACCAGATCGACCAGTTGGACGGGTACGTGCGCTATCTGCAGCAAAACCCGTCGGAGGTGGAGGCCCTCTTCCGGGACCTTCTGATCGGCGTCACCAATTTCTTCCGGGGGACCCCGAAGCCTTCACGGCCCTCGAGGAAAAGGTCATCCCGCAGCTCTTTACCGGCAAGCCCGCGGGGGCAGCGATCCGCGTCTGGTCGCCGGGATGCTCCACCGGCGAGGAGGCCTATTCCCTCGCCATCCTGCTCCAGGAGCGTTTGGAGTCACTGAAACAGACCTTCAAGGTGCAGGTGTTTGCCACGGACATTGACCCTCGTGCCATCGATGTGGCCCGGGCAGGCGTTTACCCTGCCAGCATCGCCGCCGATCTCTCGTCGGAGCGACTCGCGCGCTTTTTTTCCCATGACCCGGACGGGGCGTTTACCGCATCCAGAAAGGCATCCGCGACCTGCTGGTCCTTTCCGAGCAGGATGTGATCAAAGACCCACCGTTTTCCAAGCTCGACCTGATCAGTTGCCGGAACCTGCTGATCTATATGGGCGCTGAGTTGCAGAGGAAGCTCATCTCCCTGTTCCATTATGCCTTGAACCCCTGGGGCGCCCTTTTTCTGGGAACCTCCGAGACGGTGGGGGAATTTCTGGACCTCTTTGCGCCACTGGACCGCAAATGGAAGCTCTATCAACGCAAAGAAGACGCTCAGGGCGCACACCGCCCGGCGCTGGGAACGTTTATCCCACCCCTGACAAGAGACGGGGCCGCCCCGGGGGCGGCAAAAGCAGAGCGCAGCGAAGTGAGCAAAGTCCCCCTGCGCGAGCTTGCCGCACAGGTCCTGATCCACGAATACACCCCGGCCAGCGTGGTCGTCAATGAGCGCGGCGACGTCCTCTATATCCACGGCCGGACGGGGAGATACCTGGAACCGGCCCCCGGCGACGCCGGGATGAACATTACCAGGATGGCCCGGGAGGGATTGCGGCGGGAGCTGGCCACGGCCCTGCACAAAGCGGCGGCCCGCAAAGAGACGGCCCGCTACCCGGGCCTGCGGGTCAAAACCAACGGTGATTTCATCAACGTCAATCTGGCGATCCGGCCCCTGGCCGCAAGCCCCTTAGATCCTGCGACAGGCTCAGGGCAGGTTGAGGACAAGGGCCGGCCGGAGACAACCGCCGCCTCCGGTTTGTTCCTGGTCAGCTTTGAGGATGCGCCGGCGGCAAAGATCCGCTCCAGAAAGGCCGGGGGGAGTGGCGAGGGGATAATCGATCTCGCCGCAGACAGCGACGCCCGGGCGGCAGCCCTCGAGCAGGAGCTGCGGACCAAGGAGGAACATCTCCAGACCAGCATCGAGGAGATGGAAACGTCCAGCGAAGAGATCAAATCCTCCAACGAGGAGATGCAATCCGTGAACGAAGAATTGCAATCCACCAACGAGGAATTGGAGACCTCCAAGGAGGAGTTGCAATCGGTCAACGAGGAGCTGGCTACGGTCAACGCCGAGCTGCAGCAGAAGGTCTCCGAACTCTCCTGGGCCAACAACGACATGAACAACCTCCTGGCCGGAACAGGGGTGGGCACCGTCTTTGTGGACCATCAACTGCGCATCCGGCGCTTTACCCCCGCCGCCACCCAAGTGATCAACCTGATCCTGACCGACGTGGGGCGGCCGGTGGGACACATCGTCTCCAACCTCGCGGGCTATGACCGCCTGCTGGAAGACATTCAGGCGGTGCTGGACACCCTGATTCCCAAAGAGGTTGAAGTCCAGACCAGGGCGGGCGATTGGTATCTGCTGCGCATCCGGCCCTATCGCACCCTGGAAAACGTGATCGAGGGTGCGGTGCTCACCTTTTTCGACATCACCGAGATGAAGGGGGCGCGGGAGGGGCTGCGGGACTCCGAGACCCTGCGCCGCCTGGCCGTGGTGGTGCGGGACGCATTGGACGCTATCACGGTTCAGGATCTGGAGGGCTGTATCCTGGCTTGGAATCCGGCGGCGGAAAGGATGTACGGCTGGAGCGAAGCCGAAGCCTTGGCCATGAACATCCACGACCTGATCCCTGAGAGCCAACGGGAGGAAGCGTTGGCCGTGGTGCGGCAATTGGCCCGGGCCGAGGTTCTGGCACCGTACCGCGCCCAACAGGTCGCCAAAGACGGCCGGATCGTTGAAGTGTGGCTGACCGCCACCGCATTGGTGAATGAGGCCGGGGAGGTATATGCCATTGCGACGACGGAGAGGGTGAAGGCCTAAATTACAGGGGCAAGGACATGACTAAAAAAAAGACCCGTTCAGACCAGACGGCCGATCTGCGCCGGCAAGCGGAGGAGCTGGCCCGGGCAAAAGCCGCCCAGGCGCCGGAAGACTTGGAGACGCTGTCACCCGAGGAAACGCGGCAGATGCTCCATGAACTGCGGGTGCATCAGATCGAACTGGAGATCCAGAACGAAGAGCTGCGCCGGGCGCAGGCAGAACTCGAAGCCTCGCGGGCGCGCTATTTCGACCTGTACGACCTGGCGCCGGTGGGCTATTTCACCGTGAGCGAACAGGGGTTGATCATAGAGGCCAATCTCACGGCGGCCGGTTTGCTGGGCGTGGCGAGAGGCGCTCTGGTCAAGCAGCCGTTGACGCGCTTTATCCTACCCGAAGACCAGGGCATCTACTACCGGCATCGCGAGCAACTTTTTGAAACGGGCGCGCCGCAGGTGTGCGAAATGCGGCTGGCAAAAAAAAACGGCGCTCAATTCTGGGCGCGGCTGGAGGCGACCGCCGTGCAGGACGCTGACGGCGCACCGGTGTGCCGTGCCGTGATGATCGACATCACTGAGCGCAAGCGGGTGGAGGAGGAGCTGCGGGAGAGCCATGAGGAAAAATACCGGAGGCTTTTCGAACTGGAGTCCGACGCGCTGTTTCTGATCGACAATGAACGAGGGACCATATGCGAGGTGAACAGGGCAGCCGAGCGCCTTTACGGTTACAGCCGCGAGGAGCTGCTCAGGATGAAAAACACGGATGTTTCAGCGGAAGCTGAGAAGACCGAGCGGGCCACGCAAGACGGATTGAACCTGGTACCGTTGCGCTGGCATCGGAAAAAGGATGGAACCAGATTTCCCGTAGAAATCACGGCAACACACTTCAACTGGAGGGGGCGCCCGAACCACCTCGCCGCGATTCGCGATATCACGGAGCGCATGCGGGCGGAGGCGGCGTTGAAAGAAGCAGCAGAGAAATACCGTTCCTTAGCGGCTTCCGTCGATTCCATGTATTTGGTGGACAGGGACTGCACATATTTGTTGATGAATGAAGGGCACAGACTGAGATTCGGCCTACCTTTGGAGGAAATCGTCGGCAGGAGATACGGCGAATTCCACTCCGAGAAGAACGCAAGAGAGTTTGCGGAATATGTCAGAGAAGTATGCGAAACCGGTAAACCGAGCATAAAAGAACACAAGAGCGAAAGGGATGGGAGGTGCTTTCTCCGTACATTCACTCCGATCATGGGTCGGAGCCCCGCTGGAGGAATATCGGAAATCGTCGTTGTTTCAAAAGATATTACCGAACGCAAGCGGGCGGAACAGCAGCTAATCGAGACCTTGCAGCAGTTGCAGGAAACAAGAGACATGTTGATCCAGTTCGAAAAACACGCAGCCGTCGGACGATTGGCCGCCGGCGTCGCCCATGAAATCCTCAATCCCGCCAGCATCATCTCCTCACGACTTCAATTTCTGGAAGAAGAAAACCTTTCAGAACCGGCCAGGGAAAACTTGAAGGTTAGCCGGGAACAGATTCAGAGAATAGCAAAGATCAGCCATGATTTACTTCAATCATCCGCCAAACAACCAAGACCTCTTGTTCGTGATGATCTCCGCCATGTCATCGACGTTGGTCTGCAAATAATGGAGTGCAGGATTAAAGAAGATCACATCCATGTAGAGTACAATCCCCCGCCGGAGGTCATACCCGTAAGAATGGAAACAGACAGGATGGTGAAGGTGATTGTCAATCTTATCCTCAACGCCTGTGAAGCTATAACAGGTCACAAGCTAAAACGATTGATCGTTACTGTCAATCGTCCGGAAGCTTCCTCGAAGAATCTTTCTATCCTCCTGATTGTTGCAGACAATGGTCATGGTATTCCGGCGGGAGACGCGGACCGGATTTTTGAGCCGTTCTTTACCACCAAAGATCCGGGAAAAGGAACGGGACTGGGTTTGTCTGTCTGTAAAGGCATCATCCAGGAGCATGGCGGAACGATTCATGCGGAAAACAATGACATGGGGGGGGCATCCTTCATCGTTGAATTGCCTCTTTACTATGCATGAAGAATGATGCCCTCGTAAAAAGGCATAATTCATGCAGTGAATCGTGGAATCGTCATGCCGGCATTGAGCGGGTGACTGGCGAGAAGGTCCGGTGAAATGTCCGAAATTATGCTTGTGTATTCCTGGTCAGAAATTATGCCTGTGTATTCATGAATATCGTTGACTTTCTGGAACTGGTTCCATATAAGTATGGAAATGTATCCATAGAGGCGATTCCATATTCTATGACCCGGATCGGAAGAGCCATGACGTCAAGAACCCTTTTATATTTCCCCATTGTCCACAGCCAAACCGATATGGGAGGTCTGAGCGATTCGGTCAGAAAGGTCACCCTCCAGAAGCTCGGTGAACGGGTCTGGCGGCAGAAGGTCAATCTTATCGGTCGGTTCTGGTGCGAAATCGAAAACATCATCGATACCCTTTCTCTTTCTTATGTACAAACCCGCGTTTACCAGGATGGCCTGCCGGTATGCGGTAAGGAAATTGATATCGTTACGGAAATAGCAAAAAAGGGCAGCCCGAATCACCTGCTTCTGGCCCGTCTTATGAAAAAAGGGGCGATGGTCATGGGCACGGAATCCGCGGAACTGCTCATTGAAGAATACAATCTCATCAAAAGGACTCTCGAAGCCGGGAATGTCCAAGAAGCCCTCGATATCGAAGCCATGCAGAAAGCGGCAAGCGCTCTCCTCCTTGCAAAACGGGATACGTTCATTGCGGAAAGGATTGCGCAGACACTCCAGTCGGGGGAGACGGGCATCCTGTTTTTAGGAATCCTGCATAACCTCGCCGGCCTCCTGCCGGAGGATATTCATGTTCTTTATCCCATTAACCGTCCCTTAGATAAAAGGGGGAAACAATATGGCTGAGCATATATCACACGTCCTGGTTGTCGATGATGAAGAAGAAATACGTAAGATCCTGAGCCGCATCCTGGAGCAGGAAGGTTTCAAGGTCGTTACCGCCCCGAACGGACAACAGGCGATGCAGAAGATCTGCTTCGACGCTCCGGATGCCGTCCTTTTGGATGTGCGCATGCCGGGTCTCAACGGCATGGAGGTCCTCAAGAAAATCAAAGAAATAGACGATAATATACCGGTGGTGCTCATTACGGCTTACGCTGATATTCATCAGGCCGTCGAGGCCACGAAGGAAGGGGCCTATGATTATCTTGCCAAGCCCTTCGACAATAACGAGGTTGTCTGGATTGTCCGCCGGGCCCTGGCGGAAGGGGAATTAAAAAGAAACCTCAAATCCATAAATGATAGCTATAGCGGAAACTTCGGTCTTATCGAGAACATGGGACCAAGCGACATGATTGCCCGCCTCGTAGCCGATATTCACCGGGTGGCAAAATCGGACTTTTCCGTGGTCATCATCGGTGAAACGGGTTCGGGAAAGGAACTTGTCGCGAGAGCGATTCATGGGGACAGCGCCAGGGCGGAGGCGCCCTTTATGGCGGTGGATTGTGGCGCGATCCCCGAGCCCCTTCTGGAGAGCGAATTGTTTGGTCATGAAAAGGGATCGTTCACCGGGGCGGAGCGGCAGAAATTAGGCAAGTTCGAACTGGCCCACGGCGGGACCCTGTTCATGGATGAGATTGCCAATATGCCCCCCGGTTCCCAGGCGAAGTTCCTCCGGGTGATCCAGGATCGGAAGCTCTACCGCGTCGGAGGGGTCAAACCCGTGGATGTGGATATCCGGCTCATTGTGGCTGCCAACCAGGATCTTCAGGAGATGGCGGTTGCGGGTACTTTTCGAAAGGATCTATATTACCGTCTGAGCGAGTTCACGATCAATGTTCCCCCTCTCCGGGAGAGAAAAGAGGATATTCCTTACCTGGCCAAGCGTTTTCTGGATCTGGCTAATATCGAATTGAACAAAGTGATCACCGGCTTTACAGACGAGGCAGTGGAGACATTGATGTCCAACAACTGGCCGGGGAATGTCCGCCAACTCCGATCGGTCATCAGGCGGGCCACCCTGGTGGTCAGCGAGACGATCACTGAAAAGGATCTCAACATCAAACGGGCCTCTGTGCCCGGACTTGCCTTTTCCCCGAAGGTTCAGGGGATGCCCTGGAAAAATGCATCATTGAGTGAAATTGTCCAGCAGAGCGTGCTTGCCGTGGAAAAAGAGGTTCTTAACGAAGTACTGCGCTTCACGGGAGGAAACAAGGCCAGGGCGGCAAGGTTGCTGCAAGTTGATTACAAGACCATTCATACGAAGGTGAAAAAGTTCGGCATCCAACAGAATGGAGAAAACCATGGCGACAAAGCGTAAGTCGGACGGCAAAAAGACAGATGCGGATCGGGGAGACATCGGAGGAGGCATTTTAGGCAGCCTGACGGGGTTTTTGGAGAATTTGGGGGACCTGGCCGAAGCGGGGGAGCGGCTTTCCCGGCGGCAGGAGGCAAACCAGGATACCGGGGGAAAAAGGCGCGCCGGGGAAAAGGCGGGGAGCGAGAATCGTTTCGGTCGCATCCTCGGCGGTTTGACCGACATTGCCGAAAAGCTCAACGAGATCTCGGAGAAAGGGGAAACCATCTCTAAAAAGGGGGAATTTACGTTCCCGTCAAAAGAAGGCGGCGTCAAGGGGGTCTATGGCTTCAGCCTGAAAACAGGTCTCGGCGGGAGGGATGATCAGATCCGGGTGGAACCTTTCGGCAATATCCGCAAGGATAAAAAAACCGGCGAGGCCGTGGTTCAGGAGATCCATGAACCTCTCGTCGATGTCTTCGAAGACGAGGGCGCCATAACCTTGATTGCGGAAATGCCCGGAGTGGGACCGAAAGATATAAAAATCGATGTCCGGGATGATGTCCTGACGATCTCTGCCCAAAAGGGCGAGAAAAAGTACCGGAAGGAGGTCCTCCTGCGTCACAGTATTTCCAGGGAGAAAACAAGCGTGACATGCAACAACGGCATCGTGACCATTCGCTGTGAAAAGGTGAACTGAGTGAGGAAGCATGAAAGAGACTGAAAAGCCGTTTATCAAATTGAAAGTAACGGAAGCCCTGACCAAGGACGTCGGGCGCGCCTTTGCCCGGATGGGACCGGAAGACCTGGAACGGCTTGAGGCTGCCATCGGCGACACTGTAGAAGTCGAAGGGAAGAGAAAGGCCCTCTGCAAGGCCATGCCCGCCTATCAGGAAATCCGTGGCCAGTCGCGGGTCCAACTCGACGGCCTGACCCGGGAGAACGCGGGCGTCGGTCTTGATGAACCTGTGCAAATCCGCAGGATTCAATGCCGTCCGGCGGAGAGGATCGTCCTGACGCCGACCAATGTGACTCCTGCGGAGCGGGATCTCCAGTACATCGGGAGCCTTCTGGACGGCCTGCCGGTTATGGAGGGGGCAAAGATCCAGGCGGCCCTGTTCGGCAGCCGTTCCGCCTTCTTCAAGGTCGAATCCGCGACGCCCAAGGGCCCGGTCCTCATCAACCCGACGACGACCCTGGTCATCGGCAAGTCTCAGGGGGAGGAAGGGGAAAGAACCCTCTCCTACGAGGATATCGGGGGATTGAAATCCCAGCTCCAACGGATCAGGGAGATGATCGAGCTGCCGCTCCGGTATCCTGAGGTTTTTGAACGCCTGGGGATTGACGCCCCCAAAGGGGTGCTCCTCTACGGCCCTCCCGGATGCGGGAAGACCCTCATCGCCCGGGCCATCGCCCACGAGACGGAGGCCAGTTTCTTTTCCATCAGCGGACCGGAGATCATCCACAAGTTCTATGGTGAAAGCGAGGCCCACCTGCGGAAGATCTTCGAGGAGGCGACCCGGAAGGGACCGAGCATTCTGTTCCTTGACGAGATCGACGCCATCGCCCCCCGCCGGGAAAATGTCGTCGGGGATGTGGAAAAGCGGGTCGTCGCCCAACTCCTCGCCCTCATGGACGGCCTGAACAAAAGACAGAATGTCATCGTCATCGCCGCGACCAACATCCCCAACGCCCTTGACCCGGCCCTGCGGCGTCCGGGAAGGTTCGACCGGGAGATCGTCATCCCTATCCCGGACCGGCTCGGCCGCCTGGAGATCCTGGAAATTCACAGCCGGGGGATGCCCCTGGCCGGGGACGTCCAGATGGATCGTCTGGCGGAGATCACCCACGGCTTCGTCGGTGCGGATTTAGAGGCCCTCTGCCGGGAAGCGGCCATGATCTGCCTGCGCCAGATCATGGGGGAGATAGACTTCAGTCACGCCGGGATCCCCTATGAGACGCTAGTGAAGTTAGAGGTGCGCATGGAGGATTTTCTCTCCGCCCTGCGGGAGATTTCACCCTCCGCCATCCGGGAGGTCTTCGTCGAATCTCCCAACGTTCACTGGGACGACGTGGGGGGGCTCTCCTCCCTGAAAGAGCGTCTGACCGAAGCGGTGGAATGGCCCCTGAAATATCCTCATCTCTTTGAAAAGGGAGGCGTAACCCCGCCCAAGGGGATTCTCCTGGTCGGCCCCCCGGGTTGCGGTAAAACCTTGATTGCCAAGGCGATTGCCACGGAGAGCCAGACCAACTTCATCTCTGTAAAGGGACCCGCCCTGATGTCGAAATGGGTCGGAGAATCGGAAAAGGGTATCCGGGAAATATTCCGGAAGGCAAAACAGGCGGCCCCCTGCATCATTTTCTTTGATGAGATCGACGCCCTCGTGCCGACCCGGAGCGCCGGGGCGGCGGATTCCCATGTCTCCGAACGGATCCTCAGCCAGTTTTTGGCGGAGTTTGACGGTATTGACGAGCTCCGGGGGGTCCTCGTCCTGGGGGCGACCAACCGTCTGGATATATTAGACGTCGCGGTCCTCCGGCCGGGTCGTTTCGACGACATTGTGGAGATGATGATGCCCGGCCAACAAGACCGGGAGGATATATTTGCCGTGCATTTTCGTCAGAAACCTTTATCTGATGATATTCACAGCACGGAACTGGCGGAACAGACGGAGGGCTTCAGCGGAGCCGACATTGCCGCCGTCGCGCGCAAAGCTGCCATGATGGCGGTTCGGCGCGCTGTAAAGACCATGGAGAAGGCAGAAACGGGGGATCCGGACATCCTCATCCGGCGTCAGGATATTGATGACGCATTGGAAGAAGTTCGCAGGGGGATGGGGTGAGTGCGGGAATCTATCTTTTCTGTCTGACGCCGGAAACGACCCTGCCGGAGCTCAAAGGAACAGGGATTGACGGGTTGCATCCCCTCTCTGCCGAAACCATCGGGGACGTCGCCGCCATCTTCTCCGAGGTCGCTCTGGAGGATTTCTCCGGACCGGAGGCCCAGGCTCGCATGGAAGATCTGGCGTGGATCGGACCACGGGCGCTCCGTCACGAAGAGGTCATCATGGCCGTCATGGAATTGGGCCTCGTGCTGCCCGTCCGCTTCGGCACGGTCTTTTCTTCCCTCGAGACCATGAAGGAGCCTCTGCGGCGGCATCGGAACATCCTGTCGGAGTTTTTCCGGGAAACAGCCGGTAAAAAGGAATGGGCCTGCCGGGGATACGTGAACATGCCGCGGGCCCGCTCGCAGGTCATAGCCGCGCGTCTTGCGGCAGAAAAAGAACAACTGGCCGGCCTGGCTCCCGGCAAACGCTATTTTCTGGAACAAAGGATCAAGGGGGCCGTAAACAATGAGGTGGCATCTTTGCTCAAGGGGTTGGGGAACGACATCGCAACATCCCTGCGGGAGCTGTCCGCAGCCTTCCACGAGCGCCGTTTCCTGGCGCAGGAAATAATGGGAAGGGACGAGGAGATGTTTTTTCACGTCGCCCTGCTTGTTCCCGACGGGTCCGTGGCGGCCCTGGAAGGCATGACTGATGAATGGAACAAGCTCCATGAATTCCAGGGAATCAGTCTTGAACTTTCCGGCCCCTGGCCGCCGTATCATTTCGCCCCGGTTCTTTAGGAAGAGGGATCATGGCTTATCTGTTATACGGCGTCGTGAAAGACCCGGCGGTCATTGGCGGGCTCATTACGGGGCTGAAGGGTCGCGCGGTGTCCTTTGTCGCCGGTCATGGATTGTGCGCAGCCGTATCGGAGATGGCCGCCGAAGAGGGCGCGCTGCCTGTTTCCGAACTCCTGGTCTATAGCAGGGTTGTGGAGGATCTCCATCGCCTGCAGGCGGTTGTCCCCATGAGATACGGCTGTTTCCTGAACGGAATTCCGGTGATCCGGGACGCGCTGAAGGAGAGGCAGCGTCAGTACCATGCCCTGCTCGATGAACTGGAGGGTCACGTCGAGATGGGGATACGACTTCTCCTTCCCGAAGTTGAAGCGGCGCCGCCGGCGGCGCCGCCGGTGAACGGACGCAACTACCTCTCCCGGCAAAGGGTCCATTACCGGATGAGAGAGGAGACGTCACAGGGCCGCCAGGCGCTTATCGATAGCTATATCCAGGCCTTTTCCGGTCTTTACGCCCGACACAAGACGGAAACGGCCACGCAAAACGGGGCTGTCATCTTGTCCCTTTATTTCCTTGTGCCGGGAAATAAGGTCAACCTCTTCAGGGAAAACTTTGCGAGGAGGATGGAGAAAGAAAAGGCCAAGGCCCTGATCAGCGGTCCCTGGCCGCCTTATAATTTTGTCGCCGCCGATCTCGCACCGGCCAAGTAAAATGAGAGACCGCTATGGAAGCCAAAGTCTCGAATACGACAGGGCATGAATTTTCAGACCGGTATGAGCAACTTTATGCCATGCTCCTGGATGCCATCCCCTCGTCCGTCCTCCTGATTAATCAGAATATGCGCATCGTCTCGGCAAACCGGAATTTTCTTGAAAAGAGCCGGAGAACCCTTAAGAATACCATCGACTTCAAGCTGGAAGAGGTATTCCCCACCGTGATCCTCGATCAGATGGATATTACTAAGCGGATTCGGCAAGTTATCGAAAATAATCAACCGGCCAAGGGAGAACGGATGACCTACCGCGCCCCCGGGGTGCCCATCCGTATTTACTACTACAGCATCTTACCCTTCTCCCGGCAGGGACGGGTGGAAGGGGCCGTCCTCCTCATGGAAGATGTGACGGAGCAGGTGCGCTTGAGCGAAGAGGTGCGGCAGGTGGAACGGAACCTGGCCAGTATTGTGGAGAGCGCCAGCGATCTCGTCCTGTCCACGGACAAGAAGGGCCGGATTCTGACATGGAACACGGCGGCGGAAAGACTGTCCGGTTATCCTGCCGTGGAGGCGCGGGAACGCCATTTTTCCGACTTCTGCACCGATGAGGACCGAAAGGATATCGAGAAGATTTTTTCCCGCATTGATACCGGTAAGCACGCCCAGATGAAGGAATGCCCTTTAAGAATCCGGCAAGGGAGCTTGATCCCCGTATCCTGGGTCTTTTCCCCCCTGAAGGACAGTTCCAATCAGACGGCGGGCGTCGTGGTCGTGGGCAGGGATCTGACGGAAAGGCGGAAATTTGAAATGGAACTTCATCAATCCCAGAAATTGGCTGCCCTGGGGGTCATGGCAGGTGGGATCGCCCACGAAATCAGAAACCCCTTGGCCATCTGTTCGTCTGCCGCCCAGTTTCTTTTGGAAGAGGACAACACGCCGGAGTTTCGCCGGGAATGTGCGGAAAAGATCCACCATGGCATTCAACGGACCTCAACGATCATCGAAAATCTCCTCAAGTACTCCCATCCTTCGACGACGACCCGGACGACCCTGGTCAATCTCGTCTCCCTGATCAGGGAGACCCTGACCCTGGTGACCTATCATGCCAAGATTCACAATATTGAAATACAGGTATCCTTTCCCGGGGAGCATGTCATGGTTCAAGGGGTGGCCACGCTGTTGCAGCAGGTCTTCATGAACCTCTTTTTGAACGCCATCAACGCTATGCCGACGGGGGGCCGCCTGGGAATTGAAGTCCGTATGGTCAGATCTAAGGTCTGTGTATGGATTACGGACACGGGTTGCGGCATAGCCCCAGGAGATATCGAGAAGCTGTTCGATCCTTTCTATACGACTTCCAGCGTGGGAAAAGGGACCGGTCTCGGCTTGTCTCTCTGTTATTCTATCGTGAAACAGCACCGGGGAGCCATTGACGTGGAAAGCGTTGAAGGCCGGGGCAGCGTCTTTACGGTCAAATTGCCGGTCCGTCATGAAGGGGGTGAGCCGTGAACGAACCCTATGCCCCAATTCTTGTTGTGGATGATGAACCCGAGATGTGTTGGATTCTTGAAAATATCATTAAAGGAAGCGGATTTACCTGCCTCAAGGCCCTCAACGGCCAGGACTCCATAGCCCTGACGGAGCGCCAGTCCTTCCGCATGGCGTTTCTGGATGCCAAACTGCCCGACATCGATGGTCTTGAACTGGCGCGGCGGCTCCGAAAATTCGACCCCTGCCTTCCCATTGTCATCGTATCCGGTTACTTCTACCAGGATGACCCGGTCATTGAAGGCGTCCTCAAATCAGGACTGATTGCTGCCTTTATCAGCAAACCATTCATTCACGATGAAATCGCGCGCGTCATCACCCTCCACGCTGCCAATAGGTAAATCCATCCCGTCATGACTGGAATGGATTCCATAGCCGCCCCTCCATAACCAGCGGCAAAAAATCAAATCTCTCCCGCCCTTGTTTAATAAGAAGTCGTGAATTCAGCATGTTATAACTGGTTTCCGTTTCGCTTATTGCTGGCATGTGTCTTGCGTATAGGGATGACAGGCATGCCTGCTGAGGGGTTTCAATAAAATCATAAACAAGAAGAGGAGGAAATAGCGATGGCAAAGGTTCAGAAATCAACGGATTCATCGAGTTTGGCAGAGGTTGTCGACCGGATCCTGGACAA
>MICJ01000063.1 GCA_001830835.1 Syntrophobacterales bacterium GWC2_56_13
TGCATACAAACATCGATTTCCCGGTCTGCCAGCGGGTGGCGCAGTGCTCGACGAAATCGGCCGCCAGCTTGTCGAGGCGATCATCGGCCGTGATCACCTCGTAGTCCTTGCCGAGGAGCTTCTCCAGGAGCGCGGTCTGGTCCGGGTCGAGATCGGCCTTTTCGACCGCTTCGGCGATCTTGTCGTTCAGATCGAGCCGGGCGAGCCCCAGCTTCTCACCACGATTCTCGTAGATCAGCTTAACGGTGGAGTGGTCCTCTTCGGAGCGTTTGAAGTCGTAGCGTGAAATGTAATCGCCGAAGATGCGTCGGGTCAGCTCGTCGTGCTTGAAGAGCGGCGTGCCTGTGAAGCCGATGAATGAGGCGGTGGGCAGGGCGAGACGCATGTTCAGCGCAAATTTCCCTGCCTGGGTCCGGTGCGCCTCGTCCGAAATGACGATGATATCGTCCCGTTTACTGTAAGGCTCGGCGACCGGTTGATTGAACTTGTGAATGAGGCTGAAGACGAAGCGGGGATTGCCGTGAAGGATCTCCTGCAGCTCCTTGCCTGTACCGGCCCGCGGGGTCTTCTCGTCGGTGATTCCGCAGCCGATGAAGGTGCGCCAAATCTGATCGTCCAGATCTTCGCGGTCGGTCATCACCAGGAAAGTGAAGTTGCCAGGGATGCAGCGGCGTACCTTCTCGGCGAAAAACGCCATTGAGTAAGACTTCCCGCTGCCCTGCGTGTGCCAGAACACACCCAGCCGGCCCAGGTCCGGGTGCGCCCGCTCGATGAGCGAAAGCATGACACCGCCCTCCTGGGACGAGTCTGTTTTCCCATGACCGACCTCGGCCGCCAAAGGCAACGCCATCTCCTCCTCAGTCGCGGGTTTTGCCCTCGGCTGCCTTTCCGGGATCATCCGGTAAACGGAGCGTTCCGTAAGCCGCTCGGGATAGAGTCTCTTCAATTCCTCCTGCCGCCGGACGGAGGCCACGGCGTTGTTCACCCCCAGGACTTGATGATTGCGCGCGACGATTTTCCGCGTTCCCCCGGTCCGGCTGTCGTCGAAGAGGATGAAGTTCTCGACCAGATCGAGCAGCCGCTCCTGGTTGAGCATCCCGTCGAGGAGCGCCTCGGCGTCCACACGCCCCTTGTCCTTCTCCATGTTGCGCTTCCATTCGACAAAATGCTCCCACTTGCTCGTGATCGATCCGTAGCAGGCCTGGTCTCCGTTGCTGACGATGAGAAAGGCGTTGTGATGGAAGGCGTGCGGAACGACGTTGGGGTCCAGATACCAGGTAAGGTTATTGTCGAAGCCGGCCCGGATGTTCTTGTAGACCGCCTTGAGTTCGATGAACACCAGGGGCAGGCCGTTGATGAAGCAGACCAGATCGGCGCGGGTGTTGTAGTGGGATACGCGCAGGCCCTGCAGTTTGAGCTCGCGGACGGCGAGGAAACGGTTGTTGGGCTGGCCGTCCGGTCCCCTGCCGTTGCCGAAATCAATCACGCGGGCGTGGGCACGGCGCGTTTCACCTGATGCATCCCGCCATTCGACGGGCACGCCGCCCTGGATGAAACCGTAGAACTCCCGGTTGTGCTGCAGGAGCGACCGGGCAAAGTCCATGCGCGTGAGCTTCTCAACGGCCTGCTCACGGACCGATTTCAGTATGTCCGGGTTGAGACGCACCAGCGCCGCCCTGAGATCCCGCACCAGTACCGCCTCGCGCTCTGACTTGCGCCCAAGCGTCCCCGCCGGCCCGAAGGTCTCCGTGTTGTAGGCGTAAACGCTCTCCCAGCCGAGATGATCGTGCAAATGGTCGGCAAAGGTCTTCTGAACTAATCGGTCTTCGCTGTTGATATCGGTGATCATACGATTATGTCCGTCAGTTTCATAGTCAAGTAGTACATGAAAATTTTTCTTGACAGATCATTACGATGATGCCATCCTACAACCGACAAATGGATTGGGACTACCCGATCGGCGTTAGGCTTCTGGGACAACCCGGGGGCCTTTCGGCTTTTTAAGGGAATAATTTCAGGCCAAAACCCTCCTTTCTTCCATTCCCGTCTCGATAATATTTCTTCTCTAAAATATCCTTGGTGCGGTTCGGTTGATCTGGTCGCAATACCGAAAGACCAATCGGTCTTGCCATCAGGTCGGCAAGCTGCAACCCTTCCGAGTTGGTTTTCTTATCTACAATAATGATATCAAAGGACAACGGGCAATGAAAATAGTTTTCACCATTGCAAATGCGGCGGAACTCCAGTTCCAGATCGCTGTCCTCCTTTGCTCCGCGCGACTCACAGACAAGATAAGTTAGACGGCCATCTGCTCCGTTGGCGCGCAGAAAGCGGAATAAGCGTTCCAGACCGAACTCCATCGCCAGATGGTACGGGTGCTTCGGGCGGGCATACTGGGATATCATCCGGCGCTTATCAATCACAACGGCAAAAAGGGTAAAGTCCGCTTGATCGATGATATCGGAAAGTGCCTCCATAAATTCTTCACGCAATGTTTTTCCCATCCTGGAGAAGGCACCCATCCTCTTGCGGATGTCGTGTTCATGAAGGACGACCATATCATGCCCGAAGGTTTGAAATTTAAGCCGCCTGACTGCCGTCGTTACCTTTTCAACATACACATCCTTGCGGAAGAGGCAGAATGACAGTACAAACAATGGATACTCAGGATTAATCGACTCCAGGCTATGATCGCCGCTTTCATCGACATAGATGATATAGTCTCCGTGCTGGAGTGTGGTGACTGTCATACGGTTTTTCCCCATATAATCAGTAGGGAGAGAACCAGGGCTTTCTCCGTCGTGATGACTGCGCCGCCTCGAAACAAGACGAAATCCTTGCGCAAACGGAGGGCCGATATCGTTTTAGGCCCCGTTATTTAGCACAACCCCCCAGCGGCGGTTGATCTTTCCCCGTTTCGGTTTCGTGGGTATCCACGGGATCAAACCCGTGGACGGGTCCAAGGTCTTTTCCAGCTTTTGCAACAGACCCGTCTCCACACCTTGAATCTCCAGCAGCGCCCCGATCCGCCGGATTGTTCCCTTGTCGCCGTAGCGCAAGGCAACGTCCACCAGTTCGGCCGCGCCGACACGACCGGCAGCCAATTCTCCCCGAATCCACGCATAGCCGCGGGGCAGAGAGTTGAAGCGGGACCAATCGTACACCGCATCGACCAGCGTCCGCACCCGCGACCCGTAGACGGCTGTCTGGCCCTCTGCGGTTTGCATCTCCTCCGTCTCGCCAAGCCGTCGGTCCGCCACCTTGATCAAGGTCAGTTCAATCACTCCGATGGTCCGGTCACCAGAGATCCGGTTGTTGTAGGCATAGACCCGGTTGGGAATCTGGTCGTCAAAGCCATAGCGGTTGAAGGCGTTCGGCCCGCAGATCTGGTAACGCCCCTTTTGGTCTCCGATCAGCGTGTTTAATGCCAGGGTCTCATCTGGAGTCCAGGCGCCGCCGAGAGGCAGCCGGGCCGGCACAAGATAGAAACCGGGGCGAACCCGCGCAATCAACCCCCCGCGGGCCATCCGGCGGAACAGCTCCCGCTCCTGCTCGCGGCTCAGTTGCAGCGGATCGGTCAGTTCGCCGGTCTTGACCGTCTGACGTCTACGCATCTGTAGATATGCCAACATCTGCATTTCCTGTTTTCCCAGCTTCATTTTCATGGGTGCATTGTATTTCTTTCAGATGGTTTGTCAAGTCATCTGTGCAAAATAGAATACCTATCGCCCTATACGGCGATCTCTCCGCTCACCAGACGCGGCAGCAGCGTGTTGATCATTGTTTAGAACAACGCTGTCTGATGTTCGTGAGGGATAGGAAAAACGCCAATGACAACCCACGGGGTGGCCGCCCACGCATGGAACTGCTGTGTCGTGCCGAGAAAGAAATGCAGATCCTTCTTCAGAAAGTAAGTAAAATATTTTTCCTTGACCTTTGCCAATGCTACTGCTTCATTGTCGCCGTATCGTTTCATACAGTTCCAATAAAGCTGTCCGGCTTCCCAATCCAAAATCTGCATCTCGCTCTCTTTTCCTTCCGCATCCACAAATCGGTAGGAAAAGCTATAGGGCAATTTTAAAATCAGTCTGAACAACTGTTGCCAGGCATCCTCTTCAAACAGGACACCTTGACGGGAACGGTTACGTAATTGAGCGACTTTTGAAGGGTCCCACTCGCGTTCCTCTTCCTCCCATATGAAGTCGAGAATCCGAGTTGGTTTGAAGACAGCAAGCGATAGAAAATTTGCTTTGGCTCCATCAATCAGTGGTTGGAGGCATGTAAAAACCTTTGCGGTTTGCAGTAACAACCGCCGCCTCTCCCGCCAGTTGCCTTTTGTATCCATGTGATCCACGGCGATTAACTGCTTCGGATCGGTTGGTCGATATGACTCCGGACGTGGATCACCGGGATTCTTGATCAGTTCACATTCAAGCCAGTCGAACTTTTGGTACTGCTCTGTTTCGTTCAACCGGCGGAACGGTACCGGATAGAGCCGCACCCATGAGCCATCCTCATGAACACCGGCTGTACAGACCGTCTCGCCATACTTCCGCGATAGCGTGGGATAGGTCTTGACCGTTACCAGGATGCGTTCTTTGGCCATGTATCCTCACAAATCTTTTGGAGTACATACCTTTCCGAACCTTCGCTCCAACTCCTTTGCCATACAAGTTCTGTGGCATTCCTCAGGTAGCCGCTCGTAACAGGTCAGCGCCACCCGTTCGCCTTTTTCGATCCAGCTCATGATTTTTTTCAATACGTTCAATTGTTTTGGAAGGCTCTCATGAATATAGGCGTCAAACAAATTGTCATAGTCCTTCAGAGTCTTCAGTCCCCGCCTGTTTTCGGAAGCGATACCCAATTCCGGCAGGTGCTCATACCGGATACCAACGCCCTCACAGCTTTTTTGCAGCGTACTTTTTGAAAACCCATATTTGCGGCTCAACGGATTATGCCGCACATCGCACAGAACCGTCACTTCGTCTTGGATCAAAGCATTCAGGAAACCTTCCAACGTACGACCTTCATAGCCGATCGTACAAAGACCGGAGCTGCCCTTCGATGGGCGGGCTGCCGCAATCGCCTTCAGAGATGTTATATCTCCTACCAGCAGCCGTTCCGCAATCTCACTGCGAATAGCGTAGTAGGGATGCCTCCGATAGACTTCGGCCACAAGCGCATCCCCGCGCAGTTCTTTGTGACGCTTCACAAACCGACTCATCGCTGTCAGTATGGATACCGTGATGGGTTCAACCTTTCCTGCCGGGGTCGACTTCCAGGTTCGATCTTCATCAACAAGGAAGCCTTTTCTTATCAAGCACCGTTTGTCCGCGTAGGACGTAAAGGAAAAGCCGCCGAATTTGTATGGCACAAACTCATACGAAGGCGACACCTCCACTTCAAGACAATAAAGAAGAAGCATCTTCTGAAAATACAGGCCGCCGACCTCGCCCCCGAGGGCATTAACCAGCGCAAGGAGATGTTTTTGACGTTCGAAAAGCATGCCCTATAATATCCTATTTCCTCTCATACGGCAATTTCTCCGCTCATTAGCCTCGGCAGCAACAGGTCGCGGGCGGCACGAAGCTTATGATTGGCGAACGAAAGCGTCTTAAGTTGCTCGACGATGGACTGAATTTGACTCTCAAAGCTACCCAAGAGTCCATCTGGTGGTAACGGCACCGGATACTCCCGCATCTGTTTCCAGTCGGCACGCGGCATCTTCGAGCCTTCTCTCATCGTCTGCGCAGTTACGGCAACAAATGGGTCGCTTGAAACGGCCATTAGAACCAAGCCATGCACTTTCAAATCGAGTGGCCGGATAACAATAGCATCGGATGATGCAACACCGTCAACAAAGACAACACCCACCTTATGGAAGTAAGGGCGAATCTTGCCGAATAGAATCTCTCCTTCGCAAAAACGGTGTTTGCTGCTAACCACCTGCTCAGCTGTGCCCCATTCACTGAGGGAGATCGACCGACGAGGCATGTGTTCTAGGCCGATGTACGGGGTATCCGGATCGAGCGCATCTGGCTTCACGGACTTACGAACTTCCGCGCATAGATCGCCAAGCGTCTTCCGCTCCCACCCATCCGGGACACCATCGGTAATCCGAGTGTGCTCGTGGCCGGGGAAGTGGAGGCGGACAAACCACTCGTTATAAAGCTGCTGTGCCGCATCCTCCAAAAGCGCCATCCGCCGCCGGTTGTTCTCAATCAAGTCGTCGTAGGCGGAGAGGATCATACCGATTGTCCGCTCGACAGCCAGTTCTGATGGAACGTCAAGTTCAATCTTCTCGAAGTCGGACTTATTGATGATTGGGGTAGCCACACCACTGCATAGCCCCTGAATCTGTTTGGTCTCGTTCCTGAGTAGGTAATACAGAAACTTGCCGTCGTGATGCTCGTTTGGGATGAGCGAATTGATCTGCTGATTGGTCAACGATTCTCGTTCTGCGATTCCAATCTTTCCCACTGACGCGATACACGTATAGGTGATCGCGCCTGCTGGTATAAACTGGTTGGGAAACCTAGTCTTAGCGTCGTTCGTAACAGAAGTCTCGGTTTGCGTTACATAGTAGGAGTCGTACTCAAGATCGCTTGGTGTTATGAATGGATACTCGCCATCGAAGAACTCACGTTGCTTAGTGGGTGGGGTCTTGCCTGTTACCACTCGGCCGAAGTCCGTGATTCTCATCCTCGAGCGCTTCATATCCCCAAGTCCTCAAAGTTGACCTGAATCTTCGCTGCCAGTTCCGCCGCCTCCCGGTTGAGGTCGGCCAGTTCCGTGTGGATGTCCCGCAGAGTCTGCTCGAAATCGAAGTCCTCGTCCTCCTCCTGCGGGGCGACGCCGACGTAGCGGCCGGGGGTGAGGCTCCAGTCCGCGGCCTCGATCTCCTTGCGGTTCACGAGCCTGACGAGTCCTGGAACCGCCTGGAGTTC
This sequence comes from Syntrophobacterales bacterium GWC2_56_13, assembly GCA_001830835.1. Taxonomy (GTDB): domain Bacteria; phylum Desulfobacterota; class Syntrophia; order Syntrophales; family UBA5619; genus JAKAFS01. Next base: position 6,948 of record MICJ01000063.1, read on the forward strand.
GACCTTGGGGAAGCGGTCTTGCAGCCACGCGATTTGCCGGTGGAAATAGACAGCCTGCCTGAGCTGTTCGACAGCGGCCCTGCGCTCCTCGTCCAGTTTCTTCACGAGTTTGGCCGTTGCCCGGCGGTCGTAGGCGGCGGAGATGGTTTCGTCGGCGGCGAACTCGGCCCCCTGATCCGAGACACGGGCAGCGAGCTTATGGAGCAGGTCCACCTGCTTAACGAGGCCCCGGATCGCCTCGACGTTGGGGACGAACGCCTCGCGGGCGGTGCGCTGGGCGTCGTTCTCGCCAGGCAGCGACTTGGCGAACCTCCGGCCAAATGTGCTCAAGTTTGCCAGAAGTTTCTCTCGGTCTCTCTCGTAGAGCGTGACCGCCTCATGTAGCTCGCTGGCGGCGTCCGCAAGGGGCTGCTTCTTCGCGACGTAGAGTTCGACGTGCTTTGCGACGGCATCGGCAAGACGATCGAAGCGGCCGCGCAGGTCGGCCAGCGTCGTCTCGAAGGCGGCAAGCGCGGCGGGAATCGCCGCGCTCTCGGTGCAGACACAGCTAAGATACTCCTTTACAAGGGCCAGAAATCGGTCCCACCGGCCGCGGTAGAGCCAGACGACGGCGGCCAGGTTCTTCATCTGCTCAGGCGAGAAGTCGTAGATCTTCCGCGTGACCTTGCGGTAGACGTTGCGCGCGTCGAGCATCAACACCTTGTCCCTGCGCTCGGCGGGCTTCGCCCGGTCGAAGAACCAGAGCTCGCAGGGGACGGTGCGGGTGTAGAAGAAGTTGGAGCGGATGGAAATCATCACGTCCACGTCGCCGGTCTCGACGATCTTCCGGCGAACCTCCCTCTCGCCGTGCCCGGCGCTCGACGCCTGGGACGACATGACGAAGCCGGCGCGCCCCTTCTTGTTTAGGTAGCTCCAGAAGTAGGAGATCCAGAGGTAGTTGCCGTTGCCGACCTTCTTCTGCTTGTTCACGCCCGGCAGGCCGAAGGGCAGGCGCGGGTCGCCCTTGATGCGCTCGGCGTCGACGAGATCCACGTTGAAGGGCGGATTGGCCATCACGAAGTCGCACTTGCCGGTGAGGTTGTGCTCGTCCTGGTAGTAGGTGATGGCCTCGGCGATCTTCCCCTCCAGCCCGTGGACCGCGAGGTTCATCTTGGCAATGCGGATGGTGTCGCGGTTCTTCTCCTGGCCATAGAAGACGACCTTCTTCGCCGTGTCGCCGCCCTGATGCTCGATGAAGTGGCTGGACTGCACGAACATCCCGCCCGAGCCGCTGGCGACATCGGCGACGATGCCGTGGTCGGGCTCGATGACGTTGACGATGGTCTGTACGAGGGACGAGGGTGTGAAGAACTCGCCGTTGTCGTGGGCCTTCTGGATGGAGAACTTGGCGAGGAAATACTCGTAGATGCGGCCGAAAACGTCGCCGGTGGCCTGTTTGATCCGCTCGCTGTTAAAAAGCCGCATCAGGTCTTCGAGGACCTTGGGTTCGAAGATGCCGTAGTCCTTGGGCAAGACGCCGGCGAGCGGCTCGAATTCGGCCTCGATGGCCGTCATGGCATCGGTGACCAGCTTGGGCAAATCGCTGCCGCTCACGGCCGCCTGCTGCATGATCCAGTCGTAGCGGGCCGTCTCGGGGAGCCAGAGCGCGCGGCGGCTCAGGAAGTCGATCGGTTGCACTTTGCGCTTCGGCATCTTGCCGCTGGCCTGGTCCGCCTCGATCTGCCGGGCGGCCGCGTCGAAACGGTTGGCCGCGTGGCGGAGGAAGATCACCCCCAGCACGGGCATGAAGTAATCGCTGGAGGTGAGCTTCGAGTTGGCGCGGAGGTTGTCCGCCGCCTCCCAGAGGTCGGATTCGAGCTTTTCGATGTCCTTGAAGGTTTCGTTAGCCATTTTGTCCAGGATTTTAATGGTAATTGTAAAGGAACGGTGTTGTTAAAAATTATTGAAGAAAATCTACACCTTCATATTGGTTATGTCAAAGGCGGATTTCAAGAAATCATCGGAATCTTACATGAATGGGGGAAAACTTTTTAAGCGTATGCACATCTCAACCCGAAGTCAGTGAGAGGCTCCGAAGATTGGGGATGCACGTTAGTATTTGCAAAGATTGACAGCATAGCCGGTTTCAGGCAGGAACCGTCCTATGCGCTGTCGCGTCATTGGATCTCCGGTCTGGGCAGTAGTCCGGCGGCCTTGACGATCTCGGCCACCTTCTCCTCCCATTCGATCGCCATGATATGGATGCCCCGCACACCCGGTATCTCCCGCAACCTCTCTATCGTCTCCACGCAGATCTTTATCCCCTCCTCCGCCTGCTTCTCCTTCGCCACTCCCTTCATCCGCGCAATCATATCATCAGGAACATCCATCCCCGGTACATTCTTCTTCATGTAATTGGCCATCCCCGCCGTCTTGAACGGCGTCACTCCCGCCAATATCCCGCACCTCTCATGCAACCCCCGCTCACAAACCATCTCCATCCAGCGGGTAAACCGCTCCACATTGTAGATGCACTGCGTCTGGATAAACTCACAACCCGCCTTCACCTTCTTCCCAAGCCTCGCCGCCCTGATCTCAAAAGGATCCGCAAAGGGATTCGCCGCCGCCCCCACAAACAGCATCGGCCTCCCCTTGACCTCATCTCCCCCTAAAAACTTACCCTCATCGCGCAAACGGGCGACGGTCTGGATCAACTGCACCGAATCGATGTCGTAGACGTTCTTCCCCTGCGGATGATCGCCAAACTTCTGATGATCCCCGGACAGGCAAAGCACATTGTTTATCCCCAAGGCCGCAGCCCCCAAGAGATCGCTCTGCAGGGCGATCCGGTTTCGGTCCCTGCAGACCATCTGCAGGATCGGCTCCAATCCCATTCCCTTCAAAATCGCACAGGCGGAAAGTGAGGACATTCGAACCACCGACGTCTGGTTGTCCGTCACGTTCACCCCATCAACCACACCCCGCAATAACTCACCCTTCCTCCGGACAACCTCCGGATCGGCGCCCCGCGGAGGACCGCACTCCGACGTCACAACAAATCCGCCCTGCTCCAATACCTTCTCTATTACGGAATTCGTCTTCACAGCTTCAAGTCCTCCCTCACCCTCCGGCGCGGACCGCCGTCACGACCGGTCCGCCAATCCTTTACGGGCAATATCTCCTCGTAACGTTCCATCTGACCTGATTCCTTGAGCCGATCAACGATCAACTGCCAGGCGCAATCCGTTTCCTTGTCGATCTCGCACTTGCCTTCCGATGAACCGCCGCAGGGACCGTTCAGCAAACTCTTCGCACAACGGGCGATGGGACAGATCCCTCCCGTCATATCCAAAATGCAGGCGCCGCATCCCTGACAACGCTCGCTCCACATGCCCTGCTCGATCGTCACCCCCAGAAAGGTCGTGTTGACGGCGGGCAAGACCAGTTTCGTCTTATACGCCTCCGCCACATACTGAACACCGGCGCCGCAGGCCATGGATAAAATGACATCATAATCATCCGCAAAACCGCGTATCTGATCGATATACTCATAATCGCACTGGCGCTCCAGGGTGTGCTCCCTGACCTCAAAGGTCTCCCCTTCCTTCGTCCAGTAAAGGCGCAGCTCCGAGGCCAAAACGCCCACTTCGCGCTCGCCCCCGACGCCGCAGACGGTCACGCACTCGTTGCACCCCAGCAACAATACCCGGCGGGCGGCGCCCAGCTTCTCCAATATCTCGCTAAAATCCTTGCGATTTCCGACGATCATGGGAAAACCTCCGAAATCATGAACGCCCATGGGCCATGGATTCCATCATCCATAACCTATGGCCTATTCCCCTTTTTTCACGGGCGACGGTCCGAGCAACCGAATCCGCTCCGTCATCTCCTGCGCAAATTGCGCAAAACGCTGGCCCTGGGAGGCGCTCATGTTGAACATCTCCACCCTGTTTCCCCCCAAACCTACCTCTTCCAGCAGGCCTTTCACATATTCGACCCGTCGCCTCGCCCGCAGATTGCCGCGCAGGAAATGACACTCTCCCTCCAGACATCCGGCCAGATAAACCCCGTCAACCCCGCTCTCAAAGGCGCGCAGAATCAGCAGAACATCTACCCGGCCCGTGCAGGGAACCTTGACCACCTTCACATTACCGGGATAACTCAATCTCATCGAACCTGCCAGGTCCGCAGCGCTGTACGCTCAATGCTCGCAACAAAATGCGATAATCTCCGGCTCAAAACCGTTAGCTGCTCTGTCCGACATAACCTTTTTTACCTCAACCTTCTACGGGCCCGGCACGCCGTGCCCCTGCGTCCTCTTCACCCTTCGCCTCTCATCCCCCCACCAGCGCCCCAACCTTCGCCTCCAACTGGCCTGTCGTAAAATGCATCAGGTCTATCGCCCGGGCAGGGCACTCCGCCGCACAGGTGCCGCATCCCTTGCATTTAATGATGTCTATCTCCGCCTCGCCCTTCACATTCACCACCGGCACCTCATAGGGGCATACGCGGACACAGGTCAGGCAAGCGGCGCAACGCTCTCCCTCCACAACGGCAACGATGCCGCCCACCAGAAGATTCTCTTTGGAAAGGATGGTGCAGGCCCTCGCCACGGCGGCATAGGCCTGAGAAATACTTTCGCTGATCAATTTCGGCGCATGGCCGGATCCCGCAACATAGATGCCGTCGGAGGCAAAGTCCACGGGACGAAGCTTCATATGCGCCTCCAGGAAAAAGCCCTCGGCGGTGCGCGGGACCTTCAACAAATTGGCCAGCTCCTTGTTTTCCCTGGGAATGGATGCCGATGAAAGAACGATCAGATCGGGCCTTAGCGTCATCCTTTCCTTTAATATTTTATCCTCGAAGGAAATCATGAGGGTTTCCCCTTCTTTTTTTACCTCGGGACTCTCTTCGGGATCGTACCGGACGAAGATGATCCCCTCCCTGCGGGCCTGGGCGTAGTACGTCTCCAGAAAACCGTAAGTGCGGACATCGCGGTAAAGGATGCGGATGTTCATCGCGGGGTTGAGCTTTTTTAGCTTCAGGGCATTCTTTACAGCCGTGGCGCAGCAGGTGCGGCTGCACGAGGGGTGTTTCTCATTCCTCGAGCCCACGCACTGGATCATAACCACCTCTGGGGACAGATTTGAAATCTGTCCCCAATCCCCCTTATAGAGACGGTCTTCCAGCTCCAGTTGAGTCAGAACACGCGCATCTTCGCCGTAGAGGTATCCATCGGGTTTCTCCTCTTCGGCGCCAGTGGCCAGAATGGTGATGCCGTGTTGAATCTTCTGATGAACCATGGCGGGCGCCGTCGTGACGCCGGTGGTAAAATTTCCCCTGACACCGCTAAAATCCACGACCAGACTGTTGAGCAGGATATGGATCGAGGAATGGGATACCCTGTCAATCAGGTCCCGGAGAAAGGCCTGCACATCCCCTCCCTCGATAGTATAATGGAGATTAAGGAGATTTCCTCCCAGCCGGTCTTCCTTTTCCACAAGAAAGACCTCAAACCCCTGTTCGGCAAGACGGAGCGCTGCGGTCATGCCGGCCACACCGCCGCCGATAACAAGACCGCGCTGCACGACGGGCACTTCCGTTTCAGATAGGGATCGGTTCAAGCGGGCATTGGCCACGGCCATGCGGACGAGCAATTTCGCCTTTTCAGTTGCTTCCGCCTTCCGGCGCATGTGCACCCAGGAACACTGGTCGCGGATATTGGCCATCTCGAAGAGAAACTTGTTCAAACCCGCTTCTCTGATCGTCTCGCGGAACATGGGCTCGTGCGTCCGGGGAGAACAGGAAGCCACGATCACGCGGTTCAAGCCGTGTTCCTTAACGGCGTTTTTGATCTTTTCCTGCGTATCCTGGGAGCAGGTGTAGAGATTCTCGTCCGCATGGACGACGTTCGGCAGCGTGCGTGCGTACTCCTTGACGGCGGGAACGTTCACCACCCCGCCTATATTGATGCCGCAGTGGCAGATAAAAACGCCGATCCTGGCTTCCTCTTCCGGTTTTACCTCGTCTTCCGGCGGATATTCCTTTTTCGTGGTCAGCGTTCCCCTCGCGGAGGCGATCATTTCTGCAGCGGCTGCGGCGGCGCCGCTTGCCTGGGCAACGGTCTCAGGGATATCCTTCGGCGACTGAAAAGCGCCGCAGACATAGATTCCTTCCCTCGAGGTGGCAAGGGGAGTAAAGGTTTCCGTCTCGCAGAATCCGAACCTGTTCAACTTGACCCCCAGCCTCGCCGCGGTATCCCGGACGGATTTCGAAGTAGTCATCCCCAGGGAAAGAACGACAAGATCGAACTCTTCTTCGCTTGCCTTCCCCTCTTCGTTCAAGTAAGCGACAAGAAGATTGCCGCTCCCCTGTTTTTCCCTGACCTTGGAGACCATGCTCTTGATAAACCGGACATCGTAGTCGGCCTTCGCCCGCTCATAATATGCGTCGAATCCCTTTCCGTAAGCCCTGATATCCATATTGAAAATAGTAGGCTTGACAAATGGGACATGCTCCTTGGCGATGATCGCCTCTTTTACTGCATACATGCAACAGACGGACGAACAATAGTCGTTGCCGCATTTCGCATCGCGGGAGCCGACGCACTGGATGAAGGCGATTCTTTCGGGAATGGCGCCGTCGGAGGGGCGCAGCAGATGGCTGCGATGGGGACCGGTGGCGCTTAAAATCCTCTCCAGTTCGATGCTCGTTATCACGTTGGGAAATACGCCGTAGCCGAATTCAGGCCGGCGCTTGGCATCAAATACCTCGAAGCCGGGGGCCAGGATGACGGAACCTACGGATATTTTCTCCTCGCTTTCCCTGTCTCCATAATCAACGGCGCCGGCGAGGCACACCCTTTCGCAGAGGCCGCAACCGATGCAGGCTTCCCTGTCGATGAGGAATATCTTGGGGATGGCCTGCGGGTACCGGAGATAAACCGCCGCCCGTCTGCTCATTCCTTCGTTATAGCTGTCGATTGCCGTGACAGGGCAATGTTTGGCGCACTCCCCGCAGCCCGTGCATTTATCGGCGCGAATGTACCGGGGCCGGCGAATGATCGTGGCCTCAAAAGAACCGGGCGGGCCGAGGATCTCCTTTACTTCGGCGTTCGTGATGACCCTGATGTTCCTGTGCCGTCCGGAATCCACAAGTTTCGGCGACATGATGCACATGGCGCAGTCGTTTGTCGGAAAGGTCTTGTCGAGCTGGGACATCACCCCGCCGATGGTGGGCGAGTGATCTACGAGATACACATAAAACCCCGATTCCGCCAGATCAAGCGAGGCCTGCATCCCGCCGATTCCGCCGCCCACCACCATTACGGCGCCGATGGGTTTAGCCCGATCGCTGTGAGTTGCCCTGTCTGAAAATTCCATGAATGGATTCCGCCCCTCGCATCAATACGGCAGATAGTTCAGCCGCTTCTTACATATCGCGGATAATGACTTTCTTCCGACGGATCGAAACCGATCCCCCCCTCTCCTACCAGAGAAACTAAAAGGGGAAGGGTTTCCTTAAGGGAGAGGTTGAGTTTCTTGCTGATTTCCTTTGCCGTCATGGTTCCCGCTTCAAGGAAGATAAGGATGCGGTTTTTGCGCAGTTCCTCCCTGACGGTCGTTTCCAGCACCTCCCCGACCCTTTCGGCATCTACACGCTCGCCATAGACATTTTCCTTTTCCATGAGTTCAGGCGCCTTGCCCACCATCCAGCGTATCTTCTCGCCTGCGAGGGAGGCATGAATAGCGCGCAGCTTTCCTTCCATCTCTTCCGTTACGGGAAAAGGCCCCAAGGAACGGATCAGCTCGGTGAAGCCTTTTGTAAGCTCGGCGAAACGCTGTCCTTCGCCGGCGGAAACCCAGTCGAGCAGGAGCCTTTCCCCTCCGATGCCCTCATCGGCAAGGAGCTTGCGCAAAAAGGCAATTTTCCTCTCCGCCTGGATGTTGCCGCTTATGTAATGGCAATCGCCGGGATGACATCCGAGGATCATCACCCCGTCGAAACCGGCGAGAAAGGTCCGGGGGATAAAGGCAGGGTCGATCCTGCCGGAGCACATCACGCGGATGACACGGGTGTTGGGCGGATACTGAAAGCGCGAAATGCCGGCCAGGTCGGCGCCTGCGTATGCGCACCAGTTGCAGAGGAAGGATAAAATCTTCGGTTCAAAGCTCATGGTTGCACTCGTTTCAATTCCGTCAATCAATTGTCGCCAAACATCTTTCCTCTTTCAACGCCTCTATCTGGGCGAATAATTCCTCGTCTGTAAAGTGGCGTATGGCGACCGCCTGCTGCGGACAACTGGCGCTGCAGATGCCGCACCCCTTGCAGGAAGCGGCGATAGTTTCGGACTTTTTCCCCTTTTCCGTCTCCACAACCCGGATGGCATTGAAGGGGCAGAGGGATTCGCAGAGGCCGCAACCGAGACACCGGCTCTGATCCACCTCGGAGATAGTGGGAAGGATATTGACATAGCCCTTGGCGATGACGGCAGTGGCGCGCGCCACGGCGGCGCCGGCCTGGGCGATAGTCTCGCTGATGGTCTTGGGAAAATGGGCCATGCCGGCAAGAAAGACCCCGTCCGTGGCAAAATCCACAGGACGCAGCTTCATATGGGCTTCGAGGAAGAACTTGTCGGCCGTCAGGGGAACCTTCAGCATCTTCGCCAGTTGGGAGTTGTCATAGGGAACCACGGCGCTGGAAAGGACGACGAGATCGGGCGCAATGACCATTTCCTCTCCTATCATGAGGTCTCTTACCTTGAGCTCCAGATTGCCGTTGTTTACGGAAAGTTTCGGTTTTGCCTCCGCTGCGTAGGGAATGAATTGGACCCCCCTTTCCCGGGCCAGTTTATAGTAACGTTCCATTAAACCGTAGGTGCGGATGTCCCGGTAGAGGACTGTAACGGCCGTGCGGGGAGAAAGCTCTTTGAGCTTCAGAGCATTTTTTACGGCCACGGAACAACAGATCCGGCTGCAATTGGGATGGTCGGGATTGCGTGAGCCCACGCACTGGATCATGACCACGTTTTGATATTTTTCGATTTCTTCCGGATGGAGGGCGAGCCGTTCCTCCAGCTCGCTCTGTGTAACGACGCGGCTCTCCTGGCCGTAGAGATACTCGGCGGGACGGCTTTCCCCGGCGCCCACGGCTACGATGACAACACCGTGTTCGTATTCCTCATCCTTGCCGGCTGCGGAGATAACGCTGCGGAAGCTGCCTAAATAGCCGTCGATGCTTCTGATCTCAGCGGCCGTGAAGACAGTGATCTCCGGCGTAGACAAAACCTCCCGGACGGTATCCCGCAGAAGCGCCTGAACATCCTTCCCTTCGAGGGTATGATAAATATGGCGGAGGTTCCCCCCGAGCTCATTTTCCTTTTCCACGAGCGCACTGGCGAATCCCTGGCGCGCAAGACCTAAGGCGGCTTTCATCCCCGCGAGACCGCCGCCGATGACGAGGGCCCTCTTTGTTACCCCCAGCGTCGGTTCCTCGAGAGATTTCAGGAGGCGCGCCTTCGCCACCATCATGCGGAGCAAATCCTTTGCCTTTGCAGTAGCCTCCAGGGGAAGCAGCATGTGCACCCAGGAACATTGATCGCGGATATTGGCCATCTCAAAGAGGTATTTGTTGAGGCCCGCTTCCCGGATCGTTTCCTGGAAAAGGGGCTCGTGGGTGCGCGGCGAGCAGGAGGCCACCACCACCCGGTTGAGATGATGCTCTTCGATTGCCTTCTTGATCTTCTCCTGCGTATCCTGCGAACAGGTGTATAGGTTTTCATCCACATATGCCACGTCAGGCAGCGTGCGAGCATACTCTTTTACTTCAGGAACGTTGACGATCCCGCCGATATTTATCCCGCAGTGGCAGACGAAGATGCCGATCCGGGGCGCCTGCCCTGCCACGTCGCGCTCCGGCGGGTAATCTTTTTGCCGGGTAAGCGTCCCCCGCACTTCGGAGAGAAAAGCGGATGCCGCTTCCGCTGCTGCGCCGGCCTGAACGACCGTTTCGGGGATGTCCTTGGGGCCTTGAAAGACGCCGCAGGCGAAAACGCCGTCCAGGGAGGTGCTTAAAGGGGAAAATCCATCGGTTCGGCAGAAGCCAAAGTCGTCAAGAGAGATGCCGAGCCTTGCGGCCAGCTCAAGGGCCTCCGGCGCCGGTTTCATGCCCACGGCAAGGACGACAAGATCAAACTCCTCTTCCCGCGGTTTACCTTCGCCGTCTATGTAACCAATCACGAGGTTCCGGTTTTTCGGCCTCTCCGCAATGCGGGAGACCTGGGAATGGATGAAACGGACGCCGTAATCCTTCTTTGCCCTTTCGTAATAAAGATCGAAATCCTTGCCCTGGGCGCGGATATCCATATAAAAAATGGCGGACTCCGCGGCAGGGAGATGTTCTTTTGTAATAACCGCTTCCTTTATGGCGTACATGCAGCATACGGAGCTGCAGTAGTCGTTGTCCTTGTTCCGGGAACCGACGCACTGGAGAAAGGCGATCCTCTTCGGCTCAACATGATCGGAAGGACGCGTCACATGGCCGCCGAACGGTCCCGAGGCGCTCAGAATCCGCTCAAACTCCATGCTCGTCACCACATTGGGATAACGGCCATACCCCAGCTCCGGAGACAACCCGGGATCGTACAAAGAATAACCCGGCGCCAGGATCACCGAGCCTACCAGCAGTTCCTCCTCGCGCACCGCCTCCTGGTGATCCACCGCCCCCGCCTTGCAGACACGCACACACAAATGACACTCAGAACAGATGCCGCAGGCCAGACATCGCGACGCCTCCCTCTTCGCATCATCCTCCGTAAGCGCCAGCTCCACCTCCCGAAAATCACGCACCCGCTCGGAAACGGGAACCGTGGGCATCACCGCCCGCGGCGATAAATCAACCTTCCCGGACGAAACGATCCGCTCTATCTCCTCATCCTCCAGATCAACCACCGGCAGGGGAACCTCCTCCCGCGCCGTAAGAAGATCAACCCCCCGCAAATAACGATCTATCGAAAGGGCGCCTCGCCTGCCGTCCGCTATCGCCTCTATCAATATCCCGGGACCGCGATGGGCATCACCCCCGGCAAAGATGCCGGGTCTTCCCGTCGTCAGCGTCTTTGCATCAACGACAAAAGTGCCCCGAGCGCTCACCTCCAACCCATGACCCGCATCCAGAAAAGAAATCTCCGGGGCCTGCGCCACCGCCGCGATCATCGTATCCGCCACAATCACAAACTCCGAACCGGCCACAGGAACAGGCCGCCGCCGGCCGCTCTCATCCGGCTCGCCAAGTTCCATCCGCTGACACCTGACACCCGCTACCCTGCCGTCCCTCACCTCCACCGACACAGGGGCCGTGAGCAACTTCAAGATAACCCCCTCGCGCTCGGCCTCCTCGATCTCCCAACTGTTCGCCGGCATCTCCTCCCGCGAACGACGATACACCATCGCCACCTCGCGGCCGCCCAATCTCAGCGCCGTCCGCGCCGCATCCACCGCGGTGTTCCCGCCCCCGATTACAACCACGCGCTCACCCACTACCGGGGACAGATTTGAAATCTGTCCCCATTCACCACCGGCAAGACTGACCGCCTGCAGAAAAGGAACCCCGTGATACACCCCCAGGGCATCCTCGCCCTCAATACCCAGACGCTGCGGCTCATGAGCCCCGATCGCCAGAAATACCGCCGCGTATCCCTCGGCAATAAGCCCGTTGATGTCCCGCACAGGCGTGTTCAACCTTATCTCCACACCCTCGGAAACGATCGCGTCTATCTCCCGCTGCAAGACCTCGCGCGGCAGACGGTAAGCGGGAATCCCCACCCGCATCATCCCTCCCGCCGCAGGCAACGACTCGAATACCGTAACCCCATAACCCATCCGCACCAGATGGTGGGCGCAACTGAGTCCCGCCGGCCCCGATCCCACCACGGCTATCCTTGCAGAAGGACGATCCGTTATCCCATCGTCTGCATTGACCGCTTTTTCTGAAGAACCGCCATGCTTGTACACCCAGTCCGCCGCAAAACGCTTCAACGCGCAGATCGCCACCGGAGAATCCACCTTCCCCCGAGAGCACTCGCTCTCACAGGGATGCGTGCACACCCTCCCCACCGAGGCGGGAAATGGATTGTACTCCCGCACCACCTCCAGCGCCTCCTCATAACGACCCTCCTTTATCAGGGCCACGTAACCCTGCGCGCTCGTCTCCGCAGGACAGGTCGCCTTGCACGGAGACGTCCCCCGCTTCGTCACTAAAAAAGAATTCGGAACCGCCTGGGGATAAGGACGGTATATCGCCTTGCGCTCATCCAGTCCCTCGTTGAACTCATTGGACAGTCCGATCGGGCATACCTCCACACAATCGGCGCAACCGGTGCACTTGGCCATCTCCACATATCGGGGAGAACGCCTGACGAGAGCCGTAAAACGACCGGGAGCGCCGGACAAGGAAAGAAGTTCGGAATTGGTGAGAATCTCGATGTTCAGATGACGCCCCGCCTCCACCAGCTTGGGCGAAACGATGCACATGGCGCAATCGTTCGTCGGAAATGTCTTGTCCAACTGGGCCATGCGACCGCCGATGGCAGGGGACTTCTCCAACAGATAAACCTTTATCCCCGAGTTGGCAAGATCAAGAGAGGCCTGGATCCCCGCTATCCCTCCCCCGATCACCAGCACTGCCCCTACTTTAGATTCCATGTGTTTCCTTTCGTCAACATTTCCGTAAAGCAGGGTGGGCCTGCAGGTCAACCCACCGGTTTTTCGAAATCGCCAATTTTTATATTAATCCTTTATTAGACAGGAGTTTGAGGGGATCGGTGAGGTGGCGGCTGAGCCATTTTGCCGCT
>MICJ01000064.1:0-12824 GCA_001830835.1 Syntrophobacterales bacterium GWC2_56_13
GTGATCTTGCCCATTATTATGGAGATATGTATTTATGAGCTAAAAAGAGTGGACGCACGACGCCATGGATATGTCGCCGGCGCACATCAGCGCCGTTCTTAACCATCTTCCCGAGGCGACCATTGTGTTTGACCATTTTCATGTCACCAAGCTCTTCAATGACAAGCTATCCGATCTCCGAAGAGATCTATACCGGGAAACAAAAGAAAATCTCCGCAAGGAAGTCCTAAAAGGAACCCGGTGGCTCCTCCTGGGTCAAAAGAGCTCAATCCACCGGTATCAAGATGCTCAAAAAGCTTGCCAATACCTTGGCCGGGTACAAGTCAGGAATCCTTGCCTACTATGATTACCGCATATCATTGGGACCCCTGGAAGGCACAAACAACAAAATCAAAACCATGAAACGAATGGCCTACGGTTTCAGAGATATGGAATTCTTCAAATTCAAAATCATGGGCCTTCACGAAACGAAGTACGCTTTAATCGTATGAACCACTTTTTCTCCCACTTTAATCGCAGAACTTCTTTTATGGTACGCATGGATAACCTTTCTGCCGTCATCGTAACCTCCCGGGTTTTTCTCAGGAGGTTTAACGGCTTTCACTGGGTTTATCCAGCGTCGATTATCCCCTTCCCAAGGGGTGGCGGAATCCATCGGAATCAGGTGGCGCTTTCAATCGATTTGGGTGGCGGATTGCGCCGGAATACGCATCCAAATAGGCTTGAAGTCTGCTCGCTTTCTCATCAGCGTGCTTGCCGTTGGATTATTGCGTGCTTTATGGAGGGGCCTTTGAAGACCGGTCTTGGCACATCGTGAAACAAACGCTAAACGATCACGAACGCATCCGGTTGGACCGGCGCATAGCGGACGCGGAAAAGCGGACGGGCGCTCAGATCGTACTTGCGGTCATCGAACGCAGTGACACGTACTCCGAGCTGCCCTGGAAAGCCTTTGCTCTGGGAGCGTCCCTTGCCGGCCTTTCGGTTTCCGTGCTGGACCTGCTGCGGCCTGGATGGACCTCAGGCATTGCAGTGCTGATCGCCGTGGTATTGTTGCTCGCGGTGGGTGCCGCCAGCGCCCTGTTGTGCGTCTCTGTGCCACGGTTCGCCCGGCTTTTTCTTGACGCTCACCGTGCCGAGGTGGAGGTGTGTCAATACGCCGAGTCCTTATCGTTGTCGGTACAACCGGCGCTCTCATTTCCCCTCCCGTCGCGGTCATTGCCATCCAGACTTTTGGTGACTTCCTTATAAATTTCCGGAAAAGCACTTGACAATTCCCTTTGCGATATGTATTTTGATAATCATTCTCAATTAGGAGGAAATGTTTGAAACGCGAGAAGAAAGCAGAAGTCTTCCGGGAGTTCATTGTCCGGGAGGGCCTGAAATCCACGAGACAGCGGGAGATCATTCTTGATTTTTTCCTTTCCTCGAAGAGGCACATGAGTGTGGAGGAACTGTACCGGAAACTGCGGGCCAGGCACCCGAGCATCGGTTATGCTACGGTGTGCCGGACTTTGAAGCTTTTTGCCCAGTCGGGGATTGCCCATGAGATGCGTTTCGGAGACGGGCAGACCCGGTATGAACATATCGCCGAAGGCGAGCATCACGACCATCTTGTCTGTACCGGCTGCGGTACGATTGCGGAGTTTGAAAATAAAACGATTGAAGAACTGCAAGCCAGTGTTGCCGATAGTCATGGTTTTCTCATACACAGTCACAAGCTTGAACTTTACGGTCTCTGCGCCAGGTGCCGGAAGTAAAATTTTTTGCCAAGGCATTGAAAGTGATATTCATTAGCAACAAAAAAAGAAAGGTGACATGGTGATATGTCATTATTCCGAAAAAAATCTTCCTGCCACACACCGCTCGCCGATGCGCCCTGCGGGGCGAGAAAGGTGGCGCTGGTCGGCAACCCCAATGTGGGGAAAAGCGTTTTGTTCAATGCCCTGACGGGCGCTTATGTAACCGTTTCCAACTATCCGGGCACCTCCGTGGAAGTCGCAAGGGGAACGGCGGTCGTCGGCGGCGAAAGTTTCGAGATCATCGATACGCCGGGGATGTATTCCCTCCTTCCCATTACCGAGGAAGAGAGGGTTGCCCGGAAAATCCTCCTTGAAGATTCGCCGGATATGGTCATCCATGTCGTTGACGCCAGGAATCTGGAACGGATGCTGGCCATGACCATGCAGCTTGTCGAGGCCGGGTTGCCGGTGATTCTGGTGGTGAATATCATGGATGAAGCGGAACGATTGGGGATCGCTATCGATATCCCCTTACTCGCGAAACGGTTGGGAATTCCTGTCATCGGCGCTGCTGTTGCCAGGAAACGGGGGCTGTCCGAAATACGGGAAAGCCTCTCCTGTTTTAAACGATCCGCCCACACCGTTCCCGATTACAGCAGGCGGCTGGAAAATGATATTGCGGAAATAACGGGGCTTTTTCGGAGCAGATTCACCCTTTCACCCAAGGCGGTCGCTCTCCTGCTCCTGCAGCGCGATCAGGAAATGACGGACCTGGTTCTGGAGGCGGAAGGGGAGGGCTTTGCCGCCGTGGAGGCAAAGATCAGGGAGAAAATTTATGCCAGGCGGGAATCGTTCCATCTGGATCTTTCCCTGGAAAGGAGGAAGATCACCGAAAAACTGTTAGATGGGGTGTTCCGTGTTCCCGATAAGAGAAAGGTTACGTTGAGCGAAAAGCTTTCCCGCTGGGCGGTGCGACCGCTGACGGGCGTGCCGTTGCTTTTCATCGTCCTTTATTACGGGCTTTATCAGTTTGTCGGCGTCTTCGGCGCCGGGACGATGGTTGATTTCCTGGAAAAGAAGGTCTTTGAAGGGTATTTCAATCCCCGGATAACAGAGATTGTCAAGGATGCCATTCCCTGGCCCGTACTGCAGGAACTATTTGTTGGAGAGTACGGCGTGATAACGCTTGGGCTGCGTTATGCCGTCGGCATCATCATGCCGATCGTGGCGACATTTTTCCTTTTTTTCTCCGTGCTGGAAGACAGCGGCTACTTCCCGCGTCTGGCGCTTCTGGTTGACCGGCTGTTCAAGAAAATCGGCCTCAGCGGCCGGGCGGTCATTCCCATGGTGCTCGGTTTCGGCTGCGACACCATGGCGACGATGGTGACCCGTACGCTCGAGACGGTGCGGGAGCGGATCATTGCAACCCTGCTTCTTTCCCTGGCCATTCCCTGTTCCGCCCAGTTAGGGGTAATCATGGCGCTCCTTTCCAAGGCGCCGGGAGCGCTGCTGATCTGGTTTGTTTGCCTGTTGCTGATTTTTCTCCTGGTGGGATTGCTGGCGGCGCGGATCATACCCGGCGAGACTCCCCTGTTCTATATGGAACTTCCCCCCCTGCGTTTGCCGCAGTTATCCAACATCCTGACCAAGACCTATTCGAGGATGCAGTGGTACTTTATGGAGATTCTGCCGCTTTTTATTCTGGCTTCGGTGCTCCTGTGGATCGGGAAAATCACCTTTTTTTTCGAAAAGATGGCAGGCTGGACCGCCCCGGTGATGGCGGCCATCGGTCTGCCCAGGGAAGCGGCGGTGGCCTTCATTTTCGGTTTCTTCCGCCGCGACTACGGCGCTGCGGGTCTGTACGATCTGCAGACCAAGGGGCTGCTTAATCCAAGGCAGCTCACGGTGGCCGCGGTGACGCTTACCCTGTTCATACCCTGCATTGCCCAGTTCCTTATCATAAAGAGGGAGCGGGGACTGAAGGTGGCCCTCGCCATCGGGTTCTTTGTGAGTTTTTTTGCTTTCGGCAGCGGTTATCTGCTCAATAAACTGCTGGCGACAACGGGGATACTGTGATGCGCTGCGATTTCTGCGGATATGAATTCACGGAAGAGGAAGGAATCCGGGGGTGCAGTAACTGTCCCGTGGGGGCCGGCTGCAGAATGGTGAAGTGTCCCCGGTGCAACTATGAGATTCCTCTCGAACCTGGATGGATAAAGAAGTTAAAGAAACTGTTGGCGACGGAATAATGCTTTTTACCGCGAAAACTGTTAAGATGTCGGGGCGGAAGAACACAACGGCTGTTCTGAAGCCGGATGTGGAAGAAAACGCAAACAGATGGATCGATGCGGATGGAGCAATTTATGAAATTATCTGAAAAGGCGGAGGAGATACTGGAGGCCATGTGGATCGCTGCCGAGGAGGAGGGGCAGGGATTTGCCGAGATGGAAAAGATCGGCGTCGCCGCCGATGATCCGGCCTTTAAGGAACTTACGGGACTCGCCTTTATTGAAATAAAGGAGGGGAGGGTCTATTTCCGTCCCGAAGGGAAACAGGAGGGACGCAGCACTATCCGGCGCCATCGTCTGGCTGAGAGACTTATGATGGACGTCCTTAATATCCGGGGCGAAAGCGGTGACAGCAAGGCCTGTCAGTTCGAGCATCTTCTGAACGAAGGGGTGGACGCAAGGGTTTGCACCATGCTGAATCATCCGGACACCTGTCCGCACGGGAAAGCCATACCCCCCGGTGAGTGTTGCCTGGAAGCCAAGCGGAGCGGTGACTTAGGAGTGGTGCGGCTTACTGAACTCAAGTCCAACGAAGAGGGAAAGATCGTCTATATTCAGACCAAGGACAACAAAAAGATGCAGAAACTGGTGGCCATGGGAGTGCTCCCCGGAAATCGCATCCGTCTCTTGCAGTCTTTCCCTTCCTACATCTTCCGGGTCGGCTATTCGGAATTTGCCGTTGACGCCGAGATGGCGCGGGAGATATTCATCAGTCATCTGCAGGAAAAAGTGTAGTCTCGCCGTGCTTGCGTATCACGGATATTCGACTGCAATTATCGTGGCGGCTTATCAACCCGGCGCTCCCCCAAAAGTCGATTTTTTATCTTGACAATGGGAAGGGCATTATATTAGATAGTGTCCCGCCAGCGGACAGGCCAAACTTTAGCGCTTGCTCCATTTAGCCCTCCGGTTGTTTAAAATGACTGCTTGCACTGGTTTTGCGCGTGAATTCTCTCGTGAGGCTATAAACGATGATTGAATACGTCCCCATCCTCGTCCTGATGTGTTTCGCCATTCTCATTGCCTCAATCATCGTTGGCGCCTCATATCTTCTTGGACCCCGTATTTCCAACAAAACAAAACTCTCCACCTATGAATGCGGCATGCAGACCATAGGGCCTACCAGGATGAAAATCAATATCCGCTACTACATTATCGCGATGCTTTTTCTCATCTTCGACATCGAGATCATGTTCCTCTATCCCTGGGCGGTGGTCATGGGAGGTCTCAAACTTTTCGGTTTCGTCGAGATGCTGATCTTTGTCATCATCCTCTTTATCGGTTATATCTATGTGTGGAGGAAAGGGGCCCTGGAATGGGAGTAGCCAATACGGCAGAGGCATCTTTGCAGGAAGTGATAAACTGGGCAAGGAAAAATTCCGTCTGGCCCGTCACCTTCGGTCTGGCCTGCTGCGCCCTGGAGATGATGGTTGCCAGTTCGGCGACATACGACATCGCCCGTTTCGGCGCCGAAGTCTTCCGGCCCTCTCCCCGCCAGGCGGATCTGATGATTGTCGCTGGGACGGTGACGAAGAAAATGGCGCCCATGCTGAAGCGCATCTACGAGCAGATGCCCGAGCCGAAATGGGTGATCGCCTACGGGTCTTGCGCCTCCAGCGGGGGAATTTTCCAGACCTACGGCGTCGTTCAGGGCGTGGATCAGATCATCCCGGTGGATGTCTATGTGCCCGGTTGTCCGCCCCGTCCGGAAGGTCTCCTGAAAGGGCTGATCAGCCTGCAGGAAAAGATCGCCCGGGAGCCGTCGGGAATGAGAAAAATCGTAAGCTTGCCGTGGAGGAGCAATGGTTAGGTGCATGGCTTGCGATCTGCTCAAGGAAAAATTCCCGGAGGCGGTGCGGGGGGTCGAGGAATTCAGAGGCGAGACGACCGTCACGGTCGATAAAGGACAGCTTCGGGCAGTCCTGAAGTTCCTGAAGGAAAGCGAAACCCTGCTTTACGACCTGCTTGTCGACGTTGCCGGGGTGGACTCCGGAAGTGGATCGCCCCGTTTCAAGGTCGTCTATCTGTTGCACTCGATGAAATTCAACCACCGGCTGAGGATCGCCACCGGTGTGGCGGAAGATGCGGAACTGGATACCGTCAGCGATATCTGGAAGGCTGCGGACTGGCTGGAGCGGGAAGTGTACGACATGTTCGGGATAAGGTTCAGCGATCATCCCGATCTGAGGCGCATTCTGCTGACGGACGATTTTGTCGGCTATCCCTTACGGAAGGATTTCCCCCTGAAAGGGGTTGACTTTGACAAGCCTTTTCCCGTCTGCCTGGAGGAAGAAAAAGGAAATCAAGTCGATGCCTGAAAAACGCCTTATGACGATCAATATGGGACCCCAGCATCCGGCCACGCACGGGGTGTTAAGGCTGCTCCTGGAACTGGACGGGGAAATTATCGTCAAGGCTGTACCGCACATCGGTTACCTCCACCGGGGGATAGAGAAACTGGCCGAATCCATGACATACGCCCAGGCATTGACCCTGACGGATCGGCTGGACTATACCAGCGGCCTCTCCAATAATCTTGCCTACTGTCTGACAGTGGAGAAACTCCTGGACATCAAAATCCCCCAAAGAGCCCAGTATCTGCGGGTATTGCTTGCCGAACTCCAGCGGATTGCAGCCCATCTCCTGTGGGTGGCCACGCACGCCCTCGACCTCGGGGCCATGACGGTGCTCTTCTACGCCTTTCGGGACCGGGAAACGATCCTCGAGACAATGGAACTGGTCACCGGCGCCCGGCTCACGCCGAGTTTCATCCGGATCGGAGGGCTAGCCGCCGATATTCCGGACACCTTTCTGCCGCGCGTCAAGGCTTTTGTAGAGGAGTTCCCCAAAAGGGTGGATGAATACGAAACACTGCTGACGGAAAACATCATCTGGAAGAAACGAACGCAGAATATCTCGCCCATGTCCGGGGAAGAATGCATCAACTACGGCGTTACGGGACCGGTGCTAAGGGCCTCCGGCGTTTATTACGACGTCAGAAAGGCCTATCCCTACTCGAGTTACGAGGATTTCGATTTTGAGATCCCCCTCGGGAAGAACGGCGACGTTTACGACCGCTATCTGGTCCGGCTTAAGGAGATGCGGCAGTCCAATCGGATCGTCAAGCAGGCTGCGGAAAGGCTTCCGGATGGGCGAGTGGCCGCCTCCGACGCCCCCTTGGTCGTGCCTCCGGCCAAAGAAGAGGTGGGCAGAGATATTGCCGCCCTGATAAGACATTTCAAGATCATGGAAGAGGGATTCAAGCCCCCCCGCGGCGAGGTTTACTCCTCCATCGAATCGTCGAAAGGCGAACTCGGTTTTTACCTTGTCAGCGACGGGGCCAACAAGCCCTTCCGGATGAGGATCAGACCGCCTTCTTTCGTCAACTTAGGCGCCCTGCCGAAGATGATAGAAGGACAAATGGTGGCGGATGTCGTTGCCGCCATCGGCAGCATCGACATTGTGCTGGGGGAGATAGACAGGTAGGACGACACCTTAAACAGAAAAGTGTTTTTTTAGGCTTTTTGTGAGAGCAATTTATGGCAGACATCATTTTCAGTTCTTGGCAGGAAGAACTGGTGGACAACAGAAAAGCGACTGAACAGGACCGGAAGAAACCGGGCAATGTCAAATTGCCGCCGGAGTTCAGGCCCGGCGAGCAGATCAGGGCCTTCATGGGCTGGGATGGCATCATCCTGTGCGATGATGATGTGGACATCGTGGACATGTGCGCCGGCTATGCAGAGGCCGTGCAGAAGGAATCCTGCGGAAAATGTTTTCCCTGCCGCGTCGGCACCAGGGTCGTGAGCGACTGGCTGAAAAAGATCGCCTCCGGAGAGGGTCGGGAAGAATTACCGGCCCGGATCGGAGAACTGGCCCTCCGGATCCGGGAAGGGTCCAAATGCTCCATCGGTCAGACAGGGATGAACCCCATTCTGCATGCGCTGAAATATTTCCCCCAGGCTTTCGCCGACGCCATTGCGCAAAAAAAGAAAGCGCGGGAAGGCTGGTACCGTTTTGCCGTTACAGCCCCTTGCGTCAGCGTCTGCCCCAGCAGCCTCGACATCCCCGGTTACGTGGAAGAGATCAGCGAACAGCGTTTCGCTGAATCGCTGGCCACGATCCGACAGAGCATCTGCATGGCCGGGACACTGGGTCGGGTCTGCATCCGTCCCTGCGAATCGAACTGCCGGAGGGCGAATATCGATGAAGCCATATCCATCAAGAGTTTGAAGAGATTTGCCGCCGATTACGAAACAGACAAAAACAGACATCCGGAAATCGAAAGGGTTAAAAAGGCCGGCGGGAAGGTGGCCGTCATCGGCGCCGGTCCGGCGGGCCTCTCCTGCGCCTACTACCTGGCCCTGAAGGGCCACCGGCCGACCATCTTTGAGAAACTCCCCGAGCCGGGCGGCATGGCGGCCGTAGGCATCCCTGATTTCCGTCTGCCCCGGCCGGTCCTCCGCCGCGAAGTGGACATCGTCCGGGAAGCCGGCGTGGACATACGCTACGGCGTCGAGGTGGGAAAAGAGATCGCCATTGCTGATCTCAGGCGAGACTTCGATGCCGTTTTCATCGGCGTGGGCGCCCACAGCAGCATGCCCATGGGGGTGGAGGGCGAAGACAGGGGCTACCGGGGTTTCATCCCCGGCGTCCGGTATCTTCTGGACATCTCTCAGGGGAAGGACCCTTACCCCGAGGGGAAAAAGGTGGTGGTGGTCGGGGGCGGCAATGTGGCGATCGACTGCGTGCGCTCCTCTTTCCGCATCGGGAAGGAGGATGTCAACCTCGTTTACCGGCGAACCATTGCGGAAATGCCAGCCGACCCGGCGGAGATCCATGACGCCGAGGAAGAAAAGGTCAAGTTCCACTACCTGTGCAACCCCACGAAAATCATCGCCCCGGAAGGCAAGGTAGTGGCAGTGGAGTGCATCCGCATGGA
Organism: Syntrophobacterales bacterium GWC2_56_13; assembly: GCA_001830835.1. Lineage (GTDB taxonomy): Bacteria > Desulfobacterota > Syntrophia > Syntrophales > UBA5619 > JAKAFS01. The sequence continues at coordinate 8,973 of MICJ01000064.1, forward strand.
ACTGGGGGAACCGGACCAGAGCGGCCGCCGAAGGCCCGTCCCGGTCCCGGGTTCGGAATTCATCATCGAAACCGACATCCTGATTCCGGCCATCGGCCAGAAAGTGGATCTCTCCTTCCTCGCGGAAAAAGACGGCGTCAAGCTGACAAAATGGAATACCATCGATTCCGACGGCGAAACCTTCGCCACCTCGCAGGAGGGGATATTCGCCTCCGGCGACTGCGTCACCGGCCCGGATGTCCTGGTAAGGGCCACCGGAACGGGAAAAAGGGCGGCGGAAAAGATCGATCTTTTTCTCAGCGGCGGCAAGGTTGAAGCCTCGGTGGACGAAAATTTCAAGGCCCTTTTTTCCACCATGAAGGTTTACAACAAGAATGAACAACTCAACATCATCGGCGGCCTGAAGAGGGCGCAGCCGCCGATGCTCGAACCGGAAGACCGGAAGTGGACCTTCGAGGAGGTGGAGCAGGGCTTCAAAATCAATGAAGCCGCAGGCGAGGCAGCCCGGTGTCTGCGCTGCTATAGAATCGGCATGGTTGCTTTGGGTTGAAGGATATATAATCGACATGATCACGCTGACCATCGACGGCAAAAAAATGACCACCCAGTCAGGTAAAACGATCCTCGCAGCGGCAAGGGAAGGGGGCGTCGCCATCCCAACCCTCTGTTACCATGAGAGCCTGCTGCCGATCGGTTCCTGCCGGCTCTGCGTTGTCGAGGTGGACGGCTATAGCGAGCCCATGACCGCCTGCACCACCCCGGCGGTGGACGGCATTTCCGTAAAAACTCAATCGGAGAGGCTCTTCCGGATGAGGAGGGAGATTTTAAAGCTCATCCTCGTCTCGCACCCTCTGGATTGTCCCCGGTGCGACAAGGGTGGGGAATGCCGGGTCCAGAACCTTGTCTATGAGCACGGGATTGAAAGGAGCGAATTTGAGGCCTTCCGGGAAGACAGGAAAGCCCCATATGCCACGCCCCTTATCCGTTACTGGGAGCTGAGGTGCGTCCTTTGCGGGAGGTGTTACCGCGCCTGCCGCGAGGTATCGGGCCGGGCCGCCATAGACATTGCGGGGAACGGTTTCGAAGCCCGGATCGAAGCGACCAACGGCAATGACTGCATTTCCTGCGGAGAATGCCTCTCCCTCTGCCCGACGGGCGCCCTGACGGACAACATGGGTCCCGTTAAAAGCCGGATCTGGCAGAGCGAAAGGGTCGACACGACCTGTCCCCATTGCGGTTTCGGCTGCCGGCTGACGCAAAACGTTTGTGAGGGGAGATTCATCAGCAAGGTGCTCAGCGAGACCGGTCTGCCCCCCAACTATGCCTCGCTGTGCGTTCGGGGACGGTTCGGTTATGATTTTATTGACCACCCATCCCGGTTGACCAGGCCCACTATGATGGCCAATGGCGACAAAAAGGCGCTGGAATGGGAAGACGCCGTGAAGGTTGCGGCAGACAACCTTCAGAGACTTTCCGCCGCAGGAAAAGGTCTTGGGTTCATCGTCTCCCCCCGCGTCACCAACGAAGAGATGTTTCTCATTTGCCGGATAGCCGGACTTTTCAAAGGGTCCCGGGTCGCTTCCTCCGCCTTCTATCACACGGGGAAGGCGGCTGCCGCTTTCAGGAAAATGGAAATCGGATTTCCCGGCGGGTATGACAGGCTCTCCGGCTGTGAATTGATCATCATCGCCGGCGCCGATCTGCTGATCAACAACCATCTTCTCGCCAACAAGGTGCGGGAAACCGTCAAGACAAAGAGCGCGCGGGTCATCGTCATCGATCCCCTTCCCGCCTCGCTTACGCGGATAGCGGACGCCCATCTGCAGCCGGCGCCGGGACAGGACGCATCTCTTTTCAATGCCCTCTCCCGGCGATTATTGGAAGACGGCAGATACGGGAAAGAAGCGGAAAAGCTGAAGGGCTTCTCCGAATTTAAAAGCGCCCTCCTTTCCGATGCTGCCGCATCCTCCGCAGCGCCGGGCGGCGTTGAAGAGGCAACCCTGGAAAAGGCCTACAAACTTATCAGGGATGCGGAAAACATCGCCCTTGTGTTCGGCTCCGGCATAAGCGACCGGGAAGAGAGTATGGCGGCCCTTCTGAACTTCTGCCTCTTGAAAGGCCTGCCCGAGAAGGGGGCGATCATCCCCACCGCCCTCCAGGCGAACGCCCGCGGCGCAGTGTCCATCATTGACGACATTGCCTCCCCTGATGAGGTGCTTCTTGATGCCGGCATTTCCGGAATATTCATCTACGAAGAGGACCCTTTCCACTTCCTCAGCGGGGAGCTGGTGAAGGGCGCCCTCGCCAAAAAGGCATTTGTCGCCGTATGCGATATCCTCCCGACGGAGGTGATGGATCTGGCCCACCTGACGCTTCCTTCGACTGTCTTTGCGGAAAAGGAAGGCACGGTCATCTCCGGCGACGGCTCGACAAGAACGGTAGCGAGAGCATATGCCGGCATGCCGGGAGGTCCGGAGTTCCTGCGGGAACTCTTGAATCGCCTGGGGGGGAAACCGTACAGCAATAGCGATGAGCTGAGGGACGACCTCAACAAGAGCCTCCTCGCAAAATATGGCGGCGCAGGAAACGCGGCGCCGGCGCCGGCCGGCAAAGGGAGATTTCTTGTAAAACCGTCATCTGCCGCCCCGACCGCACCGGCAACCGACGCGCCGACGAGGCCGTATCGTCTCATCCTCCGGGACATCTTTGCGAGCCACCACCTGGCCGGCAGGGAAGTATACGCAAAAGGCGTTTCCCAGGTGCAGAAGGATGCGCTTTTCATCTCGCCCGAGGACGCGGCGGCCCTCAATCTGACCGATGGGGACGGACTTTACCTGGAAAGTGCAGACGGCAACGCGACCAGGCCGGTGACCGTAAAAGCGGGTATCAAACAGGGCGTTCTGGAGTGTCTCCTTTTCCGGAAACGCCGCGAAATGCTCGCGCTTTCAATGAAACCGGCGAAGGTGATCGAGGTATCGGTAAGGAAGGCGTGATTTTTTACTAAGGTTTTCAACATGGAACAACTTTATTTTCTAATCCAGACAGTGATAATGATCATGGTCGTCGTTGCCTGCCTGATGCTTTTTGTCGCCTACCTGACCCTGGTGGAAAGGAAATTTCTCGGCTACCTGCAGGTCAGACTGGGACCGAACAGGGTGGGAGTTTTTGGACTGCTCCAGCCCATTGCGGACGGCATCAAGTCCTTCGTAAAAGAGGACATCATCCCCGACAATGCCGATAAAGCCGTCTTTGTGATCGCGCCGATGATTTCCTTCGTGACCGCGCTTTCCATGTTTGCCCTGATCCCCTTTGGAGACAGCATCACCCTCTTAGGGCGGGAGATCAAGCTCGTTATCGCCGATGTAGATATCGGGATCCTGTATATCTTTGCCCTGGGCACCCTGGGAGAATACGGGATCGTCCTGGGAGGCTGGGCGTCGGGCAACAAGTACGGTCTTCTGGGGGCGCTCCGGGCGGCCGCCCAGATGATCAGCTACGAGGTCGCCCTCGGGCTGATCATCATCGGAACGATCATCCTGGCCGGTTCCCTGCGCCTGACAGATATCGTGGAAGCCCAGAGAGGGGCCTGGTTCATTCTGTACCAGCCTTTCGCTTTCCTTTTATATATCGTGGCCGGGCTGGCGGAGATCAACCGGACGCCTTTCGATATGCCGGAATCGGAAAGCGAGCTCGCCTCCGGGTACAACATCGAATACAGCAGCATGAAATTCGCCCTGTTCATGATCGCCGAATACATCCATCTGGTGATAGTAGCCTCCCTCACCACCACCTTTTTTCTCGGGGGATGGCTGGGGCCGCTGCTGCCCGGACCGGTGTGGTTCTTCCTCAAGA
>MICJ01000064.1:12865-17776 GCA_001830835.1 Syntrophobacterales bacterium GWC2_56_13
TACCCCCGGATGCGGTACGACCATATCATGAAATTGGGCTGGAAGTTCCTTTTCCCCGCCGCGATTCTGAATGTGGTGGCGACCGCTTTTGTTGTGGCGCTCAGATAAGGTGATATGATGATCATCCCCCTGTTAAAAGGTCTGCGACTCACCTTGAAGATGTTTTTTTCGCGACCGGTTACGATCGAGTACCCGGAGAAAAAAAGGCAGATATCGCCGCGCTGGCGGGGCATGCATTATTTCGAGAAAAACCCCCAGGGAGAAACTGCCTGTGTGGCCTGCGGCTTATGCGTCGCCGTCTGTCCCTCGCGCTGCATCACCCTGGAAATCAGGGAAAGGGAAGACGGTTCCCGTTATCCCGGCCGCTACGAAATCGATGCCCTGCGCTGCATATTCTGCGGGTATTGTCAGGAAGCCTGTCCGGTCAATGCCATAAAACTGGGACAGGACTATGAGGTTGTTCATTACGAAAGGAAGGACTTTCTGCTCACGAAGGACAAGCTCCTTGCCGGCAAAGGATAGATAATGGATATGGTAAGTTTCAAAGGGATCATTTTCATCATCGCGGCGCTTATCGCCGTTGCTGCTTCCGTGCTGATGGCCACCAGGAAAAATCCCATCCACAGCGCCTTATGGATGATCGTGACCTTCTTCGCCATGGCCGTCATCTATCTCCTGCTCAATGCCCAGTTTATCGCCGTGGCACAGGTGATGGTGTATGCGGGCGCCATCATGATGCTCATCCTTTTCGTCATCATGATGGTCCAGATGGAAAAGGGCGGGAAGGGCGACCCCGGGGAAACGGGCCGGTCTGCAAAGACAAAGGTTGCCGGGGCTTTGATTACCGTCATTCTGTTTGGGGAGATGCTTTTTGGGGCGCTGTATTACCAGATGACGGGCCGGAGCGGCGATTATCCGGTCGCAATGGTCAACAGCGTCGGCAATGTAAGAACAATCGGGTCTCTGCTCTACGGCCAGTATCTTTTCCCCTTTGAAATCGCCTCGATCCTGCTGCTGGTGGGCATCGTGGGCGCGGTGGTCATCGCCAAAAGAAAAGAATGAGGAGGAGAATCATCAGATGCTTCAGGAAATACCTTCCGGCTTATGTTTCATCCTCAGCGGCATACTGTTTACGATCGGGGCCATAGGCGCCATCATCAGGAGAAACGTGATTGTGGTCTTCATGTGCATCGAGCTGATGCTCAACGCCGTGAACCTGGTCTTCATCGCTGCCGCCAACGCGCTCTCCTCCATGGACGGGTCGGTATTCGTTTTTTTCATCATGACCGTCGCCGCCGTGGAAGCCGCGGTCGGACTGGCCATATTCGTCATGGTCTTCCGCCTGCAGAATACTGTGAATGCCTATGAAGTTCACTTGTTGAAAGGTTGACGGTCTTATAAAAAGTGAAATTTCCCCTCCCCCGGTGGGAGGGGATTAAGGGGAGGGGGAAATAACTTGCTGAGATACAATCCCTTTTCACCCCCACCCCCACCCTAACCCTCCCCCATCAAGGGGTAGGAGAATTTGGACTTTTTTCGAAGTCGTCAAGGTTGAGGCTCTTCGGTTTAAAGGACATGTGCAAATGGCTGACACTATCTGGCTGATACCATTTTTCCCGGCCCTGGGATTCATCCTCAACAGCTCCATTGGAAGCAGGACTTCCAAAACCTTTGTTTCCTGGGTCGCCTGTCTCGCCATATTTTTATCGTTTCTTACCGCGGCAGGCGTTTTTTGGGAATTTCTCCAATTGCCGGCGACGGCCAGGATATATGAAAGAGAGATCTACACATGGATCGCCTCCGGCGAACTGAGCGTCAACATCGGTTTCAGACTTGACGCCCTTTCCGTCATCATGTGTCTGGTGGTCACGGGCGTCGGTTTTCTTATCCATGTCTACTCCGTAGGCTACATGCACGGCGACCCCGGTTACCGGAGATTCTTCATCTACCTGAACCTCTTCGTCTTCATGATGCTCCTTTTGGTCACGGGAAACAACCTCCTCCTGATGTTCGTGGGGTGGGAAGGGGTAGGGCTGTGTTCCTACCTCCTGATCGGGTTCTGGTATGAAAAGGACTCGGCTTCCGATGCCGGTAAAAAGGCCTTTATCGTCAACCGGGTGGGTGATTTCGGATTCCTGATCGGCATCTTTTTTCTCTTTTTGAGCCTGGGCGCCCAGGGTGTCTGGACCTTGAATTTTGGGGAAATCGGGCGAAACGCCCATCTGTTGAGCGGCGGCGCCGCCACTGTCATTACGCTCCTGTTTTTCGTGGGCGCCATCGGAAAATCGGCCCAGATACCCCTTTACGTATGGCTGCCCGACGCCATGGAGGGCCCCACGCCGGTAAGTTCCCTGATCCATGCGGCCACGATGGTGACGGCCGGCGTGTACATGATCGCCAGGCTGAACTTCCTCTACAGCATGGCGCCGGATACGATGTTGGTCGTTGCCATCATCGGCGTCCTTACCGCCTTTTTTGCCGCCTCCATCGGCTTTGCCCAGTACGACATCAAGAAGATACTTGCCTACTCCACCATCAGCCAACTTGGCTTCATGTTCGTTGCCGTGGGCGTGGGGGCTTATGCGGCCGGAATATTTCACCTGATGACCCATGCCTTTTTCAAGGGCCTTCTGTTCCTCGGAGCGGGGAGCGTTATGCACGCCATGAGCGGCGAGCTCGATATGAGGAACATGGGCGGCCTGAGGAAGAAGACCCCCATCACCTACTGGACATTCTTCATCGCCTGCCTTGCCATTGCAGGCATACCCGGCTTTTCCGGATTTTTCAGCAAGGACGAAATATTGTGGAAGGCCTTCAGCTCTTCGCAGGGGCATGTGCTGATCTGGCTCCTGGCCGCAGTGACAGCGGGGATGACGGCTTTTTACATGTTCCGCCTCTTTTTCGGAACCTTTCACGGCGAATGCCGGGCCTCGGAGGAGGTCAAACATCACATCCACGAATCGCCCCGGGTCATGACCATCCCCCTGATGATCCTGGCCTTCCTTGCTCTCGTGGGCGGTTATGTGGGCATTCCTCACCTCCTGGGCGGGGAGAACGCCATAGAAAAATTCCTGGCGCCGGTCTTCGGGCCGGAAATCCCTGTGAAAGCAGCACTGAATTTCGACATCGTCAGCGCGGCCTGGGCGTCAGGGGGGGCCGCCGGTCATGACGGTTCGCTGGAGCTCGCCCTCATGGTGGCATCGGTTCTTATCGCCCTTCTGGGCATAACCATCGCCTATGTCTTTTATGTGAAAAACCCCGGCCTCCCCGGGCGGTTCGCGGCGAGGTGCTCCGGCCTCTACCATTGGGTGCACAACAAGTATTTCGTGGATGAGCTTTACGATTTACTGTTTGTCCGGGGCACATTGAAGGCGGGCGATTTCCTGCTCAAGGTGATGGACGGCTGGATGATCGAAGGGCTGGTCAACGGCACGGCGGACTGGGTAAAACGGGCGGGCGGCAGATTAAGAAAGGTGGAGACCGGCTACGTTCAGGAATATGCCTTCGGAATCATCGTAGGCGCCATCATTGTGGTGGGCTATCTTATCGTGGCGCCGATGTTTTAACGGTGAACCCGTTTGCAACCGAGAGGTGCTTGAACCATGAACCAGACATTTCCCATTTTGAGCGCTGTCATTTTTTTACCCCTGGCCGGCGCCCTGCTGCTGATGATGATGCCGCGGCAGAGGGCCCTTTTTATAAAAGTCTCAGCCCTGATCTGGACTCTGCTGGAATTTGCCCTGTCGCTGCCTTTGTTCTTCAATTTCAATGAGAAAACCCCCGGCATGCAGTTTGTCGAACGGAGGGAGTGGTTCCCCGAGTGGGGGATCAGCTATCTGCTCGGCATAGACGGCATCAGCATGCTGCTGGTGATGCTCACCACCTTTCTCACCGTTCTGTGCGTCCTGTGCTCCTGGGAGGGGATCGAGGACAAAATCATGGAGTATTACGTCTCCTTTCTCCTGCTGGAAACGGCGATGATCGGCGCCCTGTGCGCCCTCGACCTCGTGTTGTTTTACTTCTTCTGGGAAATCATGCTTGTGCCCATGTACCTGCTCATCGGGGTATGGGGCGGCCCGAGAAGGATCTATGCGGCTGTCAAGTTTTTCCTTTTCACCATGGCGGGAAGCGTCCTGATGCTCCTGGCCATCATGGCCCTCTACTTCCATTATGGAGGAGAAACCGGGATCTATACATTTAACGTATTCGAACTCTACAAGGCGGACATCCCCGTGCTCAAACAATACTGGCTGTTTGCGGCCTTCGCCCTTTCCTTTGCGATCAAGGTGCCGATGTTTCCCTTTCACACCTGGTTGCCCGACGCGCATACGGAGGCCCCCACGGCGGGCAGCGTCATTCTGGCCGGCGTTTTGCTGAAAATGGGCGTCTACGGGTTCCTGAGATTTGCCATCCCCCTCTTTCCCGCGGCCGTCGTCGCGGCGACCCCCCTCATCTCCTGGCTGGCGATCATCGGCATCATTTACGGCGCCGTCATGTGCATCATGCAGACCGACCTGAAAAGACTGATTGCCTACTCTTCCGTGAGTCATCTGGGCTACGTGATGCTCGGCATCTTTGCCCTCAATATGCAGGGGCTGGAAGGCGGCATCTACCAGATGCTCAATCACGGCATCAGCACGGGCGGATTATTCCTTGTCGTCGGGATGATCTATGAAAGGCGGCACACCAGGATGATCGCCGACTTCGGCGGTTTATCGAAGGTGATGCCCCGGCTGGCAGCATTCTTTATGATCATCACCCTCTCCTCGATCGCCTTGCCCGGGACGAACGGTTTTGTGGGTGAGTTTCTCATCCTTCTGGGCGTCTTCCGCAGTAACATGCTTTACGGAGTCCTTGCCGCTACAGGTGTCATACTTGGCGCCGTTTACATGCTCTGGATGTTCCAGCGGG
>MICJ01000065.1:0-2087 GCA_001830835.1 Syntrophobacterales bacterium GWC2_56_13
AAAGAAACCTCGATTAAGGGGTACAAGCGCTACCGGCGGAAGGTCCGTTTCCGTTAGCAGGCTGTTGAGTAAGCCGTTTCCTTGAGGGAGAAAACATGGTGATCGATACGCTGCCGAAAGCCCTGATCCAAATTACCGGAATAGAGCCCGAGCGCGTGGCGATGCGGCGCAAGGAGCTCGGCATCTGGCATGACATCCGCTGGTCGGAATACCTGGACAAAGTCAAGGATGTGGCCCTCGGACTGCACAAACTCGGCGTCCGCAAAGAGGATCATGTGGCCATCGTCGGCGAGAATCGGCCGGAATGGCTCTATTCGGCCTTGGGAGCGATGTCCGCGGGCGCGACGTTTGTCGGGATCTACTCGACGAACCCCGTTACGGAATGTGAATATGTCGTCGGCCATGCGGGCGCAGTGGTTTATATCTGCGAAGACGAGGAGCAGCTTGACAAGGCGCTCACCTTCCGGGGTCGCACGCCGGCGCTCCGAACGATGATCGTCTGGGATATGGATGGTCTCAGGGACTTCCGGGATCCGATGGTCATGAGTTTCGACCACCTGCTTGCCCTCGGCCGGAAAGCGGAGGAAGATGATTTGTCGCTCTTCGAAAGGCTCGTTGCAGAGGGGCGCGGGGAGGACATCGCCGGAATCATTTACACCTCCGGGACGACAGGCCCGCCGAAGGGGGCAATGCTCGCCCATGAGGGGTATCTCTGGGTCGGAAAGCAGGCGACCGTCGTCAATCGGGCCACGCGGGACGACGAGACCATCTCCTTCCTTCCGCTGAACCATGTCTATGAGCAGATCTACGATCTGATGATCCATCTGACGATCGGTCACATCATCAATTTCACGGAGAACACGGACACGGTGATGATGGACATGCGGGACGTCTCGCCCACCCTGTTCCATGCCGTACCGCGGATCTGGGAGAAATATTATTCCAGTATCGTCCTGAAGATGGCCGACGCGACCTGGTTCAAAAAGCTCGTCTATAAGACCGCTCTCGGGATCGGCAGCCGCTACAACGAGGCCAAGCTGGCCGGGCGGTTGCCTTCGCCGGCTCTGCGCCTTGCCTATCAGCTTGCCTATTTTGCCGTCTTCCGGAAACTCAAGGAACGCCTGGGGTTTGACCGGGTCACAATCGGATTTTCCGGCGCCGCACCGATCTCTCACAACATCCTCAAATATTTCCAAAGCATAGGAATCCCAATCCGGGAAGGATATGGGATGACGGAAACCACGGGAATTACCCACATGTCCGATGAGCAGCACTTCAAGGTGGGGACCGTGGGAAGGGCCCTTCCCGAGACGGAGGTCCGGATCGCCGAGGACGGGGAGATCCTCGTCCGTCACAAGGGGATTTTCAAGGGATACTACCGGGATGAGGAGACGACAAGGGAGGCGCTCCAGGACGGCTGGATGCATACGGGGGATGTCGGAGAGATCGACGAGGAGGGCTTCCTCAAGATCACCGACCGGAAGAAAGACCTGATCATCACGGCCGGCGGCAAGAACATCGCCCCCCAGTATATCGAAAACCTCCTGAAGTTCTCGCCTTACATCAACGATGCGATCGTCATCGGCGACAAACGTAAATTTGTGAGTGCCATCATCGTCATCGACGAGGAGAATGTGGTCAAGTACGCCCAGGATCACAAGGTCCAGTTCACCACGTTCGCCAGCCTCACCCGGACGGAGGAGGTCGTCAAGCTGATCCAGGAGGAGGTGAACAAGGTGAACGCCCAGTTGGCCCGCGTGGAGAACATCCGGAAGTTCAGGATCCTGGACAAGAAGCTCTATACGGAAGACGGAGAGGTGACCCCGACGATGAAGGTGAAGCGAAAGTTCATCAACGCCCATTACGGGGAGTTGATCGAGTCGATGTATAAGGAGTGACGGCCTCTCTTACATAGGGGCGGTACGGTTCGGCTTGTCGGATTGAAGGAGCGCTGGAGATGGCGGAAGAGACGAAACCGCGGTTGACGCGGGCGGAAAGACTGGAACGGGAGCGGGAAGCCAATCTGAAATACTGGGAGGAGCAGGATGCCCTCCTGTTCAAACATCGTCAGGAGGCCTACGACATCG
>MICJ01000065.1:2109-12777 GCA_001830835.1 Syntrophobacterales bacterium GWC2_56_13
CCTTGCCAGGCAGGGGAAGAAGCCGATGCGCGAGCTCATCCGGATGCTGATCGATCCTGGGACGGATTTTTTTGATCTGGGTCTCGACGCCGGGTATGATATCGGCAAAAAAAGGCTCTACGGCGGGCCGGCCTATGAGGAGGAAAAGCGGGGGCATATTCCCGGCGGCGGCGTTGTTACCGGCGTCGGTATCGTCCACGGGAAAGACTGCATGATCTTCGCCAATGAAAACCGTTTTGCCGCCGGGACATACTTCCCGATCACACTGAAGAAGCACGTGCGGGCCCAGGCCATCGCCGAGCACTGCGGGCTCCCCTGCATCTATATTGCCGACTCCGGCGGGGTCAATCTGCCGCTCCAGGCCGGCTGCTTCGCCGACGATGGCCATTTCGGGACGATGTTCTACAACATGTGCCGGATGTCCGCGAAAGGGATCAAACAATACACCCTCTCCACCGGCGGAAACACGGCCGGCGGCGCCTATATCGTTTACCTGGCATCGGAATCGATCATGATCGAGAAGCTGGCCTATGCCTTTCTGGCCGGTCCGCCGATGGTGAAATCGGCGATCGGCGAGACCGTTTCGATGGAAGACCTGGGCGGCGCCTATGTCCACACACAACACTCCGGCGGTTGCGATCACTTGGTCCATAGCCAGGAGGAAGGGATCGCGAAGGTTAGGTCGATGATGGAATTCGAACCGGCGCAGAAGCTCTGCATCGAGCGGCGGGAGGCGCGGGAGCCGCGATACGACTGCCGGGAAATGATGCGCTCAACCCCGATCAACACCTACCAGCACATCAACATCCGCGATACGATAAATTGTCTTGCCGACGACAGCTATTTCCATGAATACAAGGCGAAATACGGCCTGGCGCGCGGGGAATCCATCGTCTGCGGGAAAATGTGGCTCAAGGGGATCCCCGTCGGGGTGATCGCCTCGAATGCCAGCGGGGTGATCTATATCGAGGCGGCCCGGAAAGCGACCGAATGGATGATCCGCTGCGGGAACTCGCGGATCCCCGTCCTCTTCCTCCAGGGCTCGCCCGGGTATATGGTGGGCAAGGCGGAGGAGTGGGGCGGGATCGGCAAGTACGGCGCCGACATGGTTCGCGCCTGCACCTGCCTGGAGGTCCCCAAGGTAACCTATGTGATCGGCCCCGATCACGGAGCGGCCAATTACGGGATGTGCGGCCGGGCCTTCAAACCCCGCTTTGCCTTCACCAACATGCGCGGCCGGACGACGGTCACGTCCGGCGAGACTGCGGGCTTCATCCTGGAGACGGTCCGGCGGAAGAACATCACGGACAAGGGCGGAACGGTGAACGAGGAGGAGATGGCGCGCTTCCGCCAGGAGATGCGGGAACGCTTCGATGAGGAGGGACACCCCTTCTATACCGGATCGCTCCTTTTCCACGACGGCGTCATTGCCTTTTCCGAGGCCCGGGAACGACTCGCCCGGGCGTTCGAGATCGCCCTCCACGTTCCCATCCGGGAATCAGACTGGGGAGATCTGAAGGTCTGAGGCACAGAGGAATTTGCAAAGTACTCGCGTGGTGAATCTAAAGGAGGATTGTATGACAGAGATTCTCTTGCAGGAAAGGGTGGAAGACGGCATCCTGATCCTGACGCTGAACCGTCCCGAGGCGATGAATTGCTTCAATTCCGACCTACTGGCTGCGCTGGCCGACACGATCCGCGAGGCCGATTTCGACATGGAACTCCGCTGCATCGTCATCACCGGCGCCGCAGGGGAGGACCGGAAGAAGGCCTCCTTTTCGACGGGGGCCGATCTGAAGGAACGCCGAACGATGAGCCCGGATCAGGTCCGCCGCTTCGTCTTCACGATCCGGAACACCTTCACCGCCGTGGAACAGGTTCGCGTCCCGGTCATCGCTGCGCTGAACGGCTTCGCCTTCGGCGGCGGGCTGGAACTGGCGCTGGCCTGCGATCTCCGGATTGCCGCGTCCAATGCGGTTATGGGGCTTACCGAGACGAGTTTCGCGATCATTCCGGGGGCGGGCGGGACGCAACGGCTGCCGCGGATCATCGGGGTCGCAAGGGCGAAGGAACTGATCTTCACCGCGCGAAGAATCGACGCGAAAACGGCCCTGGAAATCGGTCTCGTCAACAAGGTCGTGGAACCGGATCAGCTCATGCCTGCCGCCCTGGAGATGGCCAGAGAGATCGCGAAGAACGGCCCCGTCGGCGTAGCCCAGGCGAAATTCGCCATCAATTATGGGATAGATGCCTCTCTCGGGGTGGCCCTGCCTCTGGAGTCGAAGGCCTATGAGGTGACCATACCGACGAGGGACCGTCAGGAGGCCCTGGCCGCCTTCGCGGAAAAGCGCAGGCCCGTCTTCAGGGGAGAATGAAGCAGGGTCTTGTGAACAAGAGAGAGGGACCGGCGAAGAGACGTTGGAGAAATCAGGACCGGTCCTCGGCGGCAAGAGAGACCTCCTGCCATTTCCGCACGGAATTGATCAGAAAAATCTTTTCGGCCTTTTTCAATTCCGCAAGGCTCACCGTTTCTTCGGATAACTCCCCATTTGCAAGCAACTCCGCGCGGTAGGTGCCGTTGAGCAGCCCGCAGTCAACCGGAGGGGTAATCAATCGGCCTTGGCGGAGAATCACCAGGTTGGCGATACAGGATTCCGTCACCTCTGCTGCTCCATTGTAGAGCAGAACGTCATCCGCGTCCGGGAAAGAGGCCTTGGCAGTTTCGTAGACTTCCCGCCGGGTCGTCTTGTGAAAAAGAAAAGGGTTCCGGGCATTGACGGGCGCTTTCGCCAGCCTGACCAGGAGGGGTCGGCCGGTGGGCGGCGCCAGCGATGCAGATTGGCAATCCACTGTTCCCTCAGGCGCCAGCAGCAGGCGTACCCGGTGCGGTCCTGCGGGAAGATTTGCTGCCGCATCGGCGAGCGCCCTGCGGACCAGCTGTTCGTCGAAAGGGTAGCTGAAGTAGTCCGCGGATTCCCGCAAGCGATCCAGATGTCGCTCTACCAGGAAAAATCCCGCTTCGGGCGTCCAGAGGAACGTTTCCAATAGACTGAAAGGCCCGTGGGGCAGTGGCGCAAGGATGATCTTGGCCTTGGTCAGGCATTCCTCGTATTCCCCCTCGGCCGTGGAGTCCCAGACAATGCCGCCGCCGACGCCGTATTCAGCCCGGGAGGCATTTTTGTCGATCAGGACTGTGCGGATGGCCACGCTGAACTGTGCCCTGCGGTCGGGACCGTAGAAGCCGATCGTGCCCGTATAGATGTTGCGTGGGGTCGTCTCTATGGATGCGATGATTTCCATGGTTTTGGGCTTTGGGGCGCCCGTGATGGAAGCGCACGGAAAAAGCGCCTTCAGAATCTGGGGGAGGGATGAGACTGTCCGGGCTTCAACCGTGGAAGTCATCTGCCAGAGAGTCGGGTATTTTTCGAGTTCAAAAAGGCGGGGGACGTGTACACTGCCATAGCGCGCAATTCTCCCCAGATCATTGCGGACCATGTCCACGATCATGACGTTTTCCGCCCGGTTCTTCTCGGAGTTGTGCAACCAAAGGGCGATATTGCGGTCCTCGGCGAGGCTCCTTCCTCGGGGGGCCGTGCCTTTCATCGGTTTTGAAAAGATCCGCTCATTGTGCAGGCAAAAGAAAAGCTCGGGCGAGGCAGAACAGATGGCAAAATGGTCGGTGTCCAGAAAGGCGCCGTAGGGAGCCCCTCCTCCGATCCTGAGAAACAGCTCCCAGGGATCTCCTTGAAAGCGGCTCCACTGCCGCAGGGTGTAGTTGACTTGATAAGTATCGCCTGCGGCAATGTGATCCCTGATGCGGGCGATGGCGGCCTCATATTCGTCCCGGCTTACTGACGGCCGCCAGTTAGCGGTGAGCGAGGGTACAGCAGAAGCGGACGGCAGGGACGTCAGCGAGGTCGGAGAGTTGTAAAATCCGAAACAGGCGAGCGGTAAAGAATTTGACGCATGGGTACGCAAGGCAGGGTCAAAGGCCGGTGCGGCTTCATAGCCAATCCATCCCGCGGCATACAGGCCCCGGCGTCGGACAATCCGCTGCACCTCTTCCAGGAGCGGCATGACGTCCGCCAAGCAGCGCGCCTGCAGGAGGTTGCGGGGATGGAGGAATTGCAACCAGCGACGGTTTTGTGCATCGTGAAGAACAACCCGATTCATGTGAACGTTCCGTTGTAAGCCGCCGTATCGTTGAAAATTTCCTCTGCGGCAGGTCGATCCGTGGCCGCAGTCATTCGGCGAATGGTATAATTTAAAAGCTTTGTAAAAAAAGTCCAAGGCATCTCCCCGTGCTCAAGCTTCTATCGGCCATTCGCCCCGTTCAGTCAGGACATCGCGGTAGACCGCGAGGGCCTCGTTGACGGCGGGCATGCCAGCGTAAGTTGCAACCTGGAAGAAGAGCTCGGTCAGTTTTTTCGATTCAGTTGTTCGATATATAATGATAAAATCCTCTTGACAAGGCAAAAAAAAAGAGTATGTTCCCCTCCAGAGTCATTAGATAGGTTCTTGATATGACAACCGTTTCAAAATTTGCGAAAGGAGGTGACATGTTGATGAAAAAGCTATTTGCCGTTATTCTTTCCCTGCTTTTCTTCGCGACATTATCGTTTGCAGTCGTTGGCTGCAAGAAAGCGGAAGAGCAAAAGCCCGCTGAGACGGCTGCCCCGGCCCCGGCCCCGGCTCCTGAGGCTCCTGCGGCTCCGGCAGCTCCGGCAGCTCCGGCAGCTCCGGCGACAAAGTAATAAACAGGGACGCAACAGGTAAAAAACGGTCGAGCATTGATTGCCCGGCCGTTTTTTTTTACGCGCAAGAAGACAACCGCCGCAATACCCCTGTCAAATTCCCTTTGACGTCAAAGGTCCGATTGTTGTATAAATTGACCGGTCTCGCGGATCGTTGAATTGGCCGGCGTTTCCTTGAATTAGTCATCTCCGGTCATCGTGGAATTATTTTTCTTCACAACCATACGGAAAAATGGAGGAATATAAAAAATCGGGAGTCCGGCTTCATGGGGGGGAAATTTTTTTCGTCCTCACAAAATCGATATCCCGATTGCAGGATTTTAAGATTGTCTGGACATCAAAATAAAAAAGGAGGTTGTGCCATGAGTAAGAGAGATGATTTTGTTGCAGGTTTGGTCATCGGCGGTCTGATCGGCGCTGTGATCGGCATCCTGTATGCGCCGAAAAGCGGCAAGGAGACAAGGGAGGAGATCGGACGAAAGGCCGATGAACTCATGACCAAGGCGAAGGAAGAGTACGAGGTCGCCGTGGAAAAAAGCCGGAGAGCCTATGAAGCGGCCGTAAAACGCTTGAAGGCGCTTGAGGAGACGGCGCTGGAGAAGGCGGAAGAGGCGGGAGAGAGGGTCAGCGAACTGGCCGGACAGGGAAAGGAAGCGCTGCAGGAAGGGAAGGGCCGTTTAAAAAAGGCGATAGAAGCGGGTGTGGAGGCTTTCAAAGAGGAGCAGGGGAAGGCCGTCTGAACGCCGCCCGAACTGATGGAGAAAAGATATGGAGAAATTGGAAGTCATCCTGATTGTCTTGAGCATCGCATTTCTGCTGTTCGCCGGGTTCTCCATTCCATTTCTTCTGCAGATCTGGCGGACGGCGAAGAGCATGGACCTGACCCTCCGGATGTTCAATCAAAATCTGCCCGGAATCATGAAAAACCTGGAGGAGATTACGACCAACATCAACCGGACGACCACCACGGTGCACCGGCAGGTCGAGGAGCTATCGCTGACCGTAAAAAAGATTCACGGAACGCTTAGCTTCGTCGTCGGCATGGAGGAGATCCTCGGAAAGAGGATCGGTCTGCTGTTTGCCCGGACACTGAGGACCTCCCTGGCGGTGGCCCGGGGCGTTCGTGTTTTTACGGATTACCTTCTGCGTGTACGGCCGGAGGGAAAGAGGTGATTCTCCAATGAGCGTCATAAGATAAGCGGTGAAAATGGTTGAGGTGAGGCGGCGTGTCCAGGGTGACGTACGGAAGCAGAGGGGGACGGGTCCGAGTCAGTACGGGCAAGGGGAAAGCAGGCCCGTCAAGGCCGGCAGAGGATGTCGTCCGGGAGATCAGGACGACAAAGCACTCCGGCGAAGAGGATTATCGCGAACGTTCGCTGGCCATCCACGGCCTGATCTGCGCCCGCTGCAGCCGGGAATTCGATGCCGCACACCGTCATCTTCTGACGGTGCATCATAGAGACGGAAATCATCAAAACAACCCCGCCGACGGCAGAAACTGGGAGAACCTCTGCGTATACTGCCATGAGGATATTCACAGCCGGGGTCTCCTGGGTGACTATCTTGAGGGAACATCCGTTTCCCGCGAGGAGAGCATCGTCTATCGTGATGAGAACAATACGGGCAGGAAAGGGCTGATGACCCTTGGCGATCAACTGAAACGCGCCCTGGAAAAGAAGAAACAGCAGCCGTGATCAAGGTGACAGACAAATCATCCTTCACCCCAAGGAGGAAGCAAAATGGGAAAACTGCTGTGGAAGCCTTCGGAAGAGCGCGCCAGGAACAGCAACATGTGCCGGTTCATGTTGTTCGTGAACGAGAGACGCGAGCAGAATTTCACCAATTATGACGGCCTCTATGAGTGGTCGGTAAACAATATCCCCGCTTTCTGGGCCGACGTCTGGGATTTTGTCGGGATCAGGTCATCGCGGGGTTATGACCATGTGATCGACGATGAACGGAAAATGCCCGGGGCAAAATGGTTTTCCGGCGCCCGGCTGAATTTTGCGGAAAACCTGCTGCGCTTTCACGATGATTCCGTGGCCCTAACCTTCCAGGGTGAGGATCATCCGGTTCGGAAGATGACCTATGCCGAACTTTATGATGAAGTAGCCAGGCTTGCGAAGAGTCTGCGGGATTTCGGAGTAGGACCCGGCGATCGCGTTGCCGGCTTCATGCCAAATATGCCCGAGACAGTAGCCGCCATGCTTGCCGCGACCAGCCTGGGGGCGGTGTGGTCTTCCTGTTCGCCCGATTTCGGAATCAAAGGGGTCCTCGACCGGTTCGGACAGATCAAGCCAAAGGTCCTTTTCGTGGCCGACGGCTATTTCTTCAAGGGCAAGAAGCTCGACTCCATCTCCCGCGTGGCGGAGATCATCAAGGATCTTCCCTCCATCGAGAAGGTCGTCGTCGTCCCCTATACGGAACGGGAACCGGACATCGGCAGTCTTAGGGACGCAGTTCACTACCATGCATTCAAGGCGTCGGAAAGCGGGCTTCGGATCCATTTCGAACAGCTCTCTTTCGACCACCCTCTCTACATCATGTTCACCTCGGGAACGACGGGCCTCCCTAAGTGCATGGTCCAGAGCGCCGGCGGGATTCTGATCCATCACCTCAAGGAACTGATCCTCCATACGAACCTCACGCGTGAGGACACCATCTTCTATTTCACCACCTGCGGGTGGATGATGTGGAACTGGCTGGTCAGCTCGCTCGCCGTGGGGGCGAAGCTCCTCCTCTACGACGGAAATCCCTTCCATCCGGATCCGGGCGTCCTGTGGCGGATCGCCCAGGATGAGAAAATCACGGTCTTCGGAACCAGCGCCGGTTACATTTCCGCCCTGATGAACGAGGGGGTCAAACCGGAGAAGGAGTACGACCTCTCCGCGCTGAAAGCCGTCCTCTCCACCGGATCGCCCCTTTCCGAGGAGGGTTTTGAATTCATCTACCGGGAGGTAAAAGCGGATCTCCAGCTCTCCTCCATCTCCGGCGGTTCGGACATCAACGGCTGCTTCGCCCTGGGCAACCCCATGGGGCCGGTCTATTCCGGCGAACTTCAGTGCCGCGGCCTCGCCATGAAAGTGGAGGCCTTCGACGAGAATGGAAAACCCGTCATCAATCAGCAGGGAGAACTGGTCTGCACGGCGCCTGCCCCCTGCATGCCCATCTATTTCTGGGATGATCCGGGGAACAAAAAGTACAAGGCCGCCTATTTCGATGTCTATCCGAACGTCTGGCGTCACGGGGATTATATTCTCATCAACGAGCGGGGAGGCGTCGTGATCTACGGCCGTTCCGACGCCACTCTGAATCCCGGCGGCGTCCGCATCGGGACGGCGGAGATCTACCGGCAGGTCGAGAACATCGAGGGGATTGCCGACAGCATTGCGGTGGGGCAGAACTGGAAGAACGACGTTCGCGTCATCCTCTTCGTGAAGATGGGTCCGGGCCGGGAATTGACCGAGGGGCTCAAGGACCAGATCAGGAAGACCATCCGCATGAACGCCTCACCCCGCCATGTGCCGGCCAAGATCATTGCCGTGCCGGACATTCCTTATACCCTCAACATGAAGAAGGTTGAGCTTTCGGTCAAGAAGGTGATCGAGGGGCAGGCCGTCCAGAATAAAGATGCCCTGAAAAATCCGGAAGTCCTCGATTACTACGCCAACCTCAAAGAACTGCAGGAGAAGTGAATGCGTTCATTTTAAGATGATCTGGAGGTTATCTTTTTCGGTAACCATCTTATCTCCTACGGATGTCCCGCAGTAGATGCAGGTGTAGTCGTACTTGTCGCCGTTTGCGAGGACCAACAGGAGCCTCTTTTTAACCGGCACGGCTCGTCGGCACTGGGGACAGAAAAGTTCCGTCGCGTCAAAATCCCGGTATTGTTCCCGCCTCATGAACCATCCCTTTCCGGAACATCTTTCAAATCGTCAAGCCAGACCGTGGCCTCACTGTCGCTGGGCGCCCGGTAGTCGCTCCGAGGAGAGAGTGATCCCCCGGAACCGACCTTGGGGCCGTTGGGGACACAGGAGCGCTTGAACTGGCTGGTTTTGAAGAAACGGTAGAGGTAGACCTCGAGCCAGTGGCGGATCTCGCCGATCGTGTAGTCGCGTCGCTTCGCCTCGGGGACATCGGGCCAGCGGCCCTTTGCCCGGTCCCTCCAGGCGTTATAGGCAATGAAGGCAATCTTGGTCGGCAGATACCCGAATCGCGTCGTGTAAAAATTGTGGAAATCCTGGAGTTCGTAGGGACCGACGATGGATTCCGTCATCTGAGACGGCCTTGAGGCGGTCTGCCCGGGGATCAGTTCGGGGCTGATCTCCGTTTCCAGGATGTCGAGGAGGATCTCGGATTCATCGGGTGAAAATTGTACGGACCGGGCCACCCAGCGGATCAGGTACTGGATCAGGGTCTTGGGGACGCTGGCGTTCACGTTGTAGTGGGACATGTGGTCGCCGACGCCGTAGGTACACCAGCCGAGGGCGAGTTCGCTCATGTCCCCCGTGCCGACCACAAGGGCGTTTCTGAGGTTCGCGATGCGGAACAGGTGCGAAGTTCTCTCTCCCGCCTGGATGTTCTCAAAGGTGAGGTCGTAGACCATTTTCCCCTCTGCGCAGGGATGGCCGATGTCTTTGATCATCTGTGTGCAGCTCGGCCGAATGTCGATCTCGTTGACTTCGACGCCCAGCGCCTTCATGAGCCTGAGGGCGTTGGCGTGTGTCTTTTCGGATGTGGCGAAGCCTGGCATCGTATAGGCCAGGACGTGGGAGCGGGGAAGATTCAGGAGATCCATCGTCCGGACGGCGACGATCAGGGCGTGTGTAGAGTCCAGACCGCCGGAGACGCCGATCACGACCTTGTCGATTCCGGATGATTTCAGGCGCTGGGCGAGACCGTGGACCTGGATGTTATAGGCTTCATAGCAGCGCTGGTCACGCTTGGCGGGGTCCGTCGGAATGTAGGGGAAACGCGGGTACTCACGATCGAGAAGGAGACGCCCCTCCACCGGATCGATCTCCAGAGCAACCTTCCGGAATTTCAGGAGGGCGTCCCGGTGCGTCCGTGCGTTCCGGCCGAAACTGCTCTGGCGCATACGGTCCTGGGCAAGACGGTCGAGGTCGAGATCGGCATAGATGATCTGAGGGCGTCCCGCGAATCGCTCCGACTCGGCAAGGAGATTCCCGTTTTCGTAGATCATGGCATGGCCGTCCCAGGCCAGATCCGTTGTCGATTCGCCGGGTCCCGCTGCGGCATAAAGGTAGGCGGCAAGGCAGCGTGCAGACTGATTTGCCGTCAGGCTCTGCCGGTATTCCGACTTTCCGATAGTGACATTGGAAGCGGAAAGGTTTCCGATGACGGTTGCCCCCGCCATGGCGGCGAAACAGGAGGGGGGGATGGGGACCCACACATCTTCGCACATCTCGACAAAGAAGCGGAAATGGCGGATATTCGCCACATCGAAGATGAGATCGGCGCCGAATGGGATCCCCTCCTGGCTGCAGAGGCTGATGGTTTGAGAGAGGGCCTCTTCGGCTGGGCTGAACTGGCGGCCCTCGTAGAACTCCCGGTAATTGGGGAGGTAGGATTTGACCGACACACCGGCGATCCGGCCCCGATGCAGGACAATCCCGCAGTTGAACAGCCGGGAGTCGACCTGCAGCGGGGCGCCGACGACAATGATCATGTTGAGAGAGGAAGTCTCGCGGGCAACATGATCGATCGCCTTGAGAACCCCCTTGAGCAGGGCATCCTGATGGAAGAGGTCCTCGTTGGAATAGGCCGAAAGCCCAAGTTCCGGAAAGAGGGCGAGGACGACATGTTTCGCCGCCGCTTCCCGGGCGAGACGGATGGTCATCTCCGCGTTGAACTGCGTATCGGCCACCTTCAGCTCGGGGATGCAGACCGCCGC
>MICJ01000065.1:12891-17323 GCA_001830835.1 Syntrophobacterales bacterium GWC2_56_13
CGCAGGCGTAAGCGCTGTGGTTGTGAATGCTTTCAAAATTTTCCGCCTCAACCCTGTACCAGGTGAAATTGGCATCCCGGCTGATGCGTTCCGCCACGTTTCTGACGACATCTTCAACAAACATGGGGTTCTTGTAGCCCTTTTCCGTCACGTACTTTTCATCGATGCGCTTCAGAAGAGAATAGACCTCGCCACTGGCAGAATCTTCGATCAGCCTGATGACATCCTCGATCCAGAAAAATTTCCGGAACCTGACCTTGACGGTGACGATACTCCGCTGGTTGTGGGCGCCGACGCGGCTGATCTCCCGGGAGCAGGGGCAGACGGTCGTGACCGGGACCGCCATTCCCACAACGAAGTCCATCCTGCCGCCGTCGTTCGTACCGAGAAACCGACACCGGTATTCCATCAGGCTCTTCGCGCCCGACCTGGGGGCAGTCTTCTCGATAAAATAGGGGAATTCGATTTCGATATGCGCCGATTCTGCATGCAGTTTTGTCCTGATCTTTTCCAGGATGCTGTGAAACGTCCGGATATTGACCTGCTCCCGGATATCGTTGAGGACCTCCACGAAACGGCTCATGTGCGTTCCCTTGAAGTTATGGAGGAGGCTCACATACATGTTGATCGTGGCATTGACCGGCTGCGTTCCGTGGGCGCGATCCAGCACAACGATGGGGTATTTGAGCCCCTTGACTCCGACCTTCTTGATATTGATATTCCGTTCGTCTTTGAGATTCTGGATGTCGATCATAGGCTGTAAGAGACTCGCGAGTTCTCCGATTCCCATACCGTCACCCGGGAGAGGGTCACGTTCGCCTGCCGCGCCTTTTCGGCGATTCTGTCGTAGAGGAAACGGGCGATGTGTTCCGAAGAGGGGTTCTTCTCTTTGAAACAGATAAGTTCATTCAGATATTTGTGATCGAGTTCATCGAGCACCGAATCGGTCCAACGCTTGAGAAGCCTGAAGTCGATCAGCAGGCCCTCTTCGTTGAGCGATTCAGCGCCGACAGAGACCTCCACGAAAAAGTTGTGCCCGTGGAGCTCTTCGCACTTGCCTCCGATCTCCTTGAGGAGATGGGCGGCGGAAAAGGATCTTTTTATGGTGACTTCATACATATCCGCTCTCCGTAGCTTATTTTTGCGGAACTATATCATAAACCGGGCCGGCGGATAAGCGGTAAATTTACCGCGGTTCAATTCAGGCGATCCAGGCGGTAGGCGCCGCTTTGGTTGACCGGCGCGAGGCGCCTTTCCCGAAACGCAAGAAAAAGTCTCTTCTCCTCCGGCGAGAGGGGGCTCAGATCGCCGAGCAAATAAGCCTCGTCATAGAGGAGATGGGTAAACCCGGCTGTTCTCAAACGGTCACGCACCCCTTCGGGAGATAACGAATCCCTGAGGATTTTCTGGAGGGTATGGGCTTCGAACATCGAGTCCGCATAACATGCGCGGTCGCAAAGAAAGGTGTAGTTTTTCATGTAGAGGAGAAAAACGCTGCTCTGCGATGGGAGCTCGCGATTCGCGAACCGGTACATGGAAAAGGTGGGGATCATCCGGGTGAGAAAAGAGTCGCGTGATTCGAGGCCGGCTGCGGCGCGGACGGGGCTTGTCCTGACGAATTCGCGGGCAATATGATAGCCGTTGAAGGTCAGAGATCCGCCGATCAGAATGAGCAGGAGGCAAAAGACCGCCTTCCGTTCCCGATAGCGGGTCAATATGGCGCCGGTGACGATGGCGAGAAGGGCGAACAGGGGAATCAGATAACGGATCTGCTGGGCGGAAGAGGCCCAGAACAGAAAAGCCGGAACTGCGTAGGCAATCAGAACGCGAACCGGCATCTCCCAACGGCGGATTCCGGCGAGAAAGGGGAGGGTGAAAAGAAAGAGCGGGCCGAGGATGCCGTCGAACTGCGGGCTGTCCATCCTGGCCCGGAAGCTCAGGTTCCAGGGGAGGAGGAGATAATCGAAAAGATCCCGGCCCATGCCGAGGTTCTGGATGAAGATGTCGTAGAGGCGCGCCTGGTCGCTGTCCCACCCCCGGCCGCCGAATATTCCGTGGAAAAAGGGATAAAAAGGATTCCCCGTCACGATCAAGTTCTTCAGATAAAAGGGGCTTCCAACAGCGAAAACCACTGCGGCATAGAGAGCAATCCGGCGCAGGGCCTGCCCGGAGTGACTTTTATTCCGCTGAGAGAACCAGAGGATGCCGAGACAGCCGAGCGGGAGGAGTAGAAGGGCCGTGTATTTACAGGCGGCGGCAGACCCGGAGAAGACGGCGCAGAGGATGAGCCATCCCGACAGCCTCTGTTCCGACCACCTAAGAAAGGTAAAAACGGCCGCCAGGGTAAAAAAAGTCACGAAAAGGTCGTTATAGGCCATGTGCGAGACGGCAAAGACCGAGGGTATCGAGGCGAAGATCAGCATGCCGAGGGCGGGGAAGGCGTTGTCCCGCATCTGATGACGGGTGAATAGACTGATTCCCAGGAGAGTCCAGCAGAGGACGGCAAAGTGCATCGCCCTGGCGAGGATGTCGTTCTTAAAAAATAGCGCGAGCAGGTAGTGCATCTCGCCGAGGAGGGGATAACCGGCAAAGATGTTCCCGGGGATGAAATAGAAACCCTGATGCTTAAGATAGAGTTTGGGTACGGCGAGGTGGTAGATCAGGGCGTCCTTGCCGGTTTCCGGTGTCAGAACCAAAAGAAACCCGGCTGAAAGGACGGCTGCCAGGAGAACCGCGGCCGGACGGTCCCAGGCCGACCATCTATCCGGCGATGCCGGATGAAGAAGGGGAATATCCCGGCGCCGCCATCCCGAAAGGGCAAGCAACGCCAGTGCGATCATGGTGGTGATGATGGCGAACGCATGGAGGGATTGCGCGATGCCGAGGATGAAGACGGTATATGCGGTAACGGTGAGACCGACTCCGGCGGAAAGGAAGATTGTTTCACCTCTGGAGGCATACCGGAGGCTCGTGGCACGAAGACAGAGACGCCCCACCCCCGTCGTGATCAGAGACCAACCGGCCAGGAGAAGAATCGTCAAGACATGATGAAAAAGTGTTGAGTGCATGGTTTGCCGCCGGTGATCAGGGTTAAGACCTGTGTGGATACCTATCACGAAGAGCTTTTTGAAGAAATGAAAATGTTAGGCCGCTCTCAAAGCCCCTTACGAAGGTCTCGACCGGCAAAGCGAGATCGGGGTGAATATGGAAAAATTCAGGATCAATCCGTGAAAATTCCTGAAGTTGCGGCCCGGACTGTTCGTCAGGTGAGATTCAATTTACGGGGCATGACCGCACAAACTTGTAAGATGATAGAGCATAAAGAAATATCTTAACAAATAAGCTCCTGGCAGGTGAATTGGTATGTTACTTGCTGTTTAAAGAAGCAAAGCGTCTTTATCCGATCTACGAAACAGGTGGGAAAGGAGGTGTATGCGGAACTGATTCGGCGTTTGGGGTTCTCTTGACCGTATAAGGGAGTCATTTAATATTGAAATTCAATAAACGACAAAAGGAGGAACAGATGATTAATGCATTTCACAAGAAAAGAGGACAGAGGGGCTTTACGCTGATCGAACTGATGATCGTCATCGCGATCATCGGCATCCTCGCAGCGATCGCCATCCCGCAGTTCACCGCCTACAAGAAGAGGGGCTACAACGCCTCGGCCAAATCCGATCTTAAGAACATTTACACGGCGGCGCAGGCGTATTTCAGCGACAATCCTACGGGTACGATCGCCACGACGAATAACCTTGCGCCGTTCGGATATCAGAGTGGGGTCGGTATCACCATTGCTATACAAGACGGGTCGTCAACAGCGCTCGGGATGACCAGCACGCATAGCTCTGGAGGAGACATCGTCTATTCAATAACCGCCGGGGGGGCCATTACGCCATAACACGAAATCGGACCGAAATGGAAAGGGCGAGGTTTTTCCCTCGCCCTTTTTTGTGGGCGCGCCGCGCGTCCTTCCATCCCTTGCCCATTCTTTCGGGCGTTGCTCTAAAGCGGCTCGTTTTCAATAACGAAGTATGACCTTTTCACATCACTATTGATGGCGTATATAAAAGAAGGCGGCAGCCGTGGTCATCTTCTGGCGTGGATCATCTTATGAAAGTTGCTAATGAGAGTGATCGCCGGTATCGTTGATGGCGAAAGACCCTATGAAAGCAAACCGCAACAGTCCGATCTTCATTTGCGCCCTTCTTGCAATCAGCGTTCTGATCGTCTACGGGCAGGTGGGGAAATTCGATTTCATCCGGTATGATGAAGAACTGTACGTTACAAAAAACCCTCATGTCCTGTCCGGAATGAGCCTTGACGGATTGCTGTGGGCGTTTACGACGCTGGATGCGGGAAACTGGCATCCTTTGACGTGGCTTTCGTTGATGCTGGATCGAGAGTTGTACGGGATGAATGCGGGGGGGTA
>MICJ01000066.1:0-282 GCA_001830835.1 Syntrophobacterales bacterium GWC2_56_13
GGCAGCCAGCGCCAGGCGCAGAAGTGTCTGTTCCTGCCAGGCACGGCCTATGGCCTGCATGCCAACGGGAAGCCCGGCGGCGGCGTAGCCCGCCGGGAAGGAGATGGCCGGCAACCCCGTCATGTTCGCCGGTGGGGAAAAACGCATGATCTCAACCAGGGTCGAAAGATCGGATTCACCATAAGGCAGGGCAGTCTTGGGTATGAAAGGCGCAGCCAAGCCGGTGGTCGGGGTAACAATCACGTCTGCCTGTTCCAGGGCACGGTTGAAATTGGCAATCAT
>MICJ01000066.1:314-6973 GCA_001830835.1 Syntrophobacterales bacterium GWC2_56_13
CACGAGCGGTGAACGCGCGTGCCAGGACCAGGTTAATGCGTACATCCAGACCATGCTCACGGTGGTGGTCTGCATACGTATGACTCAGCGCCTGGGCCATCTCTCCGGCAATCGTGACGGTATGAGCCAGTCGCCCAGCCTCCAGGTCGGGGATAGAAATGTCCCGCAATCCGGCCCCCATACGCTCAAATTGCTTGAGCATTGCTTCGCAGGTCGATACCGTGTCAGAACTAGCATGTCGGAACCAAGGCCAGAATATCCCCAACGTCAAGTCACTCAGATCCAGTCTATCCCATCCTTCCAGGGTAGGCGCCGGCTGGTGCAATGATGAGGGATCATTGGGATCGGGGCCGGCCATTACGGCATAGGCAAGAGCGGCATCCGTCGCCGTGGCGGCCATCGGCCCCAGATGGGCGACGCTCCAGCATAGCGGTGCGGCGCCGTGCTCGCTTACCCGTCCAAAAGTGGGTTTTAGCCCAACTATCCCGCAAAAAGACGCGGGGATGCGGATTGAGCCGCCGCCATCCGCTCCGATCGCCACAGGGCAAAGCCCCGCAGCTACGGCCGCGCCTGAACCGCTCGAACTCCCGCCGGTGCAATGGCCGGGGGCATAAGGGTTACGAGGCGTGCCGTGGATGGGATTCAAGCCAGTTACGCCGATACCGATCTCGTGCATATTGGCTTTGCCGATCAGCAGCGCGCCTGCAGCCCTCATGCGGGCGACAACCGTGGAATCCTTCTTGCAGGGAGACTTTCCTAAAAAGGCAGTGCCTACCGTAGTGGGATACGGCACCATGTCCACTTCGTCCTTAACTGCCACCGGCACACCTTCAAAGACGCTCAAGGCCCGTCCGCTCTCGATGCGCCTTGAAGATTCGCCGGCCTGCCTGAGGACGTCGTCCCGATTGCAGGCGATGATGGCCCGCAGGGGTGGGTCGGCGGCATTTCCGGCCTCGATCGCTTCGAGTGCCTTGCGGGCGACATCTTCCGGGGTGGTCTTTCCGTCCCGGTAGGCCTCTGTATAATCATGCACAGAGACGAAACGGAAGCCCGGGCCGGGCGAGGCGGACCGCCGGGGCCATTCCTGCTCCGGTACGGCCAGCGGCCGCGACGCCGGGGGACCTGAAAAGCAAAACGGCTTCCCCGTCGGCGGCTCGTCGAAGCGCTGTTCCCTCAGCCAGGTGATGCCGCTGCTTCGAAACAGGCTGGGGATCAATAGGCTGCCCAGGGGGCCTTCCAAGAGCGCAGCGAACAGGCGCAGCGCCGCTCCTGACAGATAGGGCAATTTGACCGATTTGAGATCGTATATTGGGTCTTGAGTCGTCTTGTTGTTCATTTTATTACCTCTCTCGCTAATCAAAGAAGTTATCTACTTTTTCTCTTGTGCTCCCCGGATTTTGCGTGTAATAGACATGGCCAAGCTCCTATTTGGCGCCTTTTTTTAGTGATGTCGTGAAGTTATACCAGATGGGAGCCCTTTTTACAACAAAATATTTGAATGATTGCAAATTGTTTCAGCCGCTTAATAAGCATTAAACAGGTTTAAGGTATAAAATTTTGAGGTGAGTCTAATGACGTTTTACTCTTTCGGCCCCCATATTCCGGAGATAGAACCCGATACTTTTATTGCGCCAGGTTCTTTTATCATAGGTCGGGTATATATCTCGGAAGGGGCCAGTATCTGGTACCGCTGCGTTTTAAGGGGTGACGTGTCGAGGATTAAGGTCGGCCGGAAAACAAATATTCAGGATGGATGCATACTGCATGGTGCAGCACTGCCCAGACCATTCGATGTTGAAGTGGGAGACTATGTGAACATAGGCCATAAAGCTATATTACACGGCTGCCAGATAGGAAATAACGCCTTTATAGGTATGAGCACCGTTATATTAAGCGGGGCCCAAATCGGCGAGGGGTCAATCATCGGCGCCTGTTCCCTGGTAACTCAGGGTAAGGAGATTCCACCCAACGTTTTGGCCATGGGTTCACCGGCTAAGGTTATCAGGCCTGTAACTGAGGAAGACAGACAATGGGCGAAGAAGGTTAACGAGGCTTATTTTCAAAGGGGAAGGTATTACAGCGAGTTTGTAAAACCGGTAGAGGTAAAACCTGTTGACCGAGGGTAATCATCCCGTTATCCAACCCCGTTTCCGGATTTTGCCTTGACAAACAATTCCCATTATGGTTTATGAGAAAACTTATTAATTAGACCGGGGTCATAGACGATGAAAAAGACATTGACGAATTTCAGCAACACGAAGAAGAAGCGAACCCATGGTTTCCTCGTCCGGATGGCCACCAGGGGAGGCCGAGCAGTCCTGAGCAGGAGGCGGGCGAAGGGAAGGAAGAGACTGGCGGTGTAGTTCCCGCGGTTGGGCCAAGGGCAGATCGGGCAGGCCCCGGGAAAGGGGCGGAAAGAGATGGAAAGCCAGACCTTTGGCAAAGATGAGCGCGTTCGGAAAAGACAGGATTATTTGAGGATCTACGAGCAGGGGGTTCGGAGCTATTCGGAGCGTTTCACCATCATCATGTGCCGGAATCAATCGGGGATCAGAAGACTGGGCATGACGGTCAGCAAGAAAGCGGGAAACTCCGTACAGAGAAACAGGATCAAACGGCTTTTGCGTGAGTTTTTCAGATTGAACAAAGCCAGGCTTCCAGCCTCGCAGGACATCATCATCATTGCGAAAAAAGGAATATTGCCGTTGAGTTACCAGGATGTGCGCCGGGAGTTGGAGAGCAGCCTGATCAACAGAGCTGATGAGTGAAAGAGTATTCACGCAACTTATGGGAAGATTTCTCGTCATCCTGATCCATGCCTATCAGATTTGCATCTCCCCCTTTTTGACCCCCTGCTGCCGCTATTACCCGACCTGCTCCGAATATGCGATCACCGCCATCAGGCGCCACGGCCCCTTCCGGGGGACCGTCCTGGGCATGATGAGGATTCTTCGTTGTCACCCCCTGCACTCCGGCGGCTATGACCCGGTAAATTAAGAAAATAACCCTGGAGGTTGTGAATGGACAAGAGAACCTTTCTCGCAGTTGTCCTGTCGATTGCCGTGCTTTTCATTTATCAGAACTTTTTCGTAAAACAGCCCGACAAGAAACAGACGGTTCCCGCCCAGCAGCAGGAGACCCCCGTCGCCGGACAGAAGACGGCCCAACAGCCTTCCGCGGCGGCGGAGAAAACGGCGGCCCCGCCCGCGACACTGAGCCAGACGACCGGTCGGATGGTGGCTGCAAAGGCCGTGACCGGGACGGACCGGGATGTGGTTGTAGCGACACCCCTCTACCGGGCCGTTTTCACCACCCGGGGCGCCGCCTTGAAATCCTTCCAGTTGAAACAGTACCGGACGTCCTTGGAAAACACCGACGACCTCGTCGACATCGTCTATCGCCTGATCGGCAAGGGAAAGGCGAAAACCGAGGGTCAATCCAGACTCATCGAGCTCGTCCATGTATCGGAGGGGATGCCGCGGCCGCTTGCCGTTTCCTTTCCCGATTCGACCGTCAATATTCCGGAGAACGGATTCTACGAGGCGGACGGCAGCACGCTCGACATGACGGGCGGCTCGGAACCCCGCCGACTGACCTTCACCCAGACCTATCCAGGCGAGATCAGGATCGAAAAGATCTTCACCTTCCACCTGGAGAAATTCAGCTTCGATCTGGAGGTGCGGGTCCACAACATTGCCGGGACGCCCCTGAACCAGAAGGGCAGCCTGACCTGGTATCAATACGTCGATCCCGCCGCACCGACGGACAGTTACGGCCATGATGGACCCGTCTCCTACATCGCGAAAAACATGGACCGCCCCGCGGTCAAGAATATGGAAGCGGACAAAGTCATCGGTCCTGATGTCTCCTGGGGCGGTTTTGAAAGCAAGTATTTCATCGCCTCGCTGATTCCCCAGAATCCGTCGCTGACGAGCTTCGGTATGTCGAAGGACAGCAGCAACCTGGTCGCCGTCAGCCTGATGGGGCCGAAGAACGTGATCCCTGCGGGCCAGTCGGGTGTTTACAGCTATGCCATCTATCTGGGACCGAAGGATTACAACATCCTCAAGGCCCAGAACATCGGCATGGAAAACGCCATCGATTTCGGCGACTGGCTCAAGTGGCTGGCCATCCCCCTGCTCATCACGCTGAAGTTCCTCTACGGCTATATCCACAACTACGGGATCGCGATCATCATCCTGACCATCCTGATCAAGCTGATTTTCTGGCCGCTGGGAAACAAGAGCTACAAATCGATGAAGGAGATGCAGAAGCTCCAGCCGAAGATGGTCGCCCTGCGCGAGAAATACAAGGACGACAAAACGCGGCTCAGCCAGGAGTCGATGGCCCTTTACAAGGCCCACAAGGTGAACCCTTTGGGCGGGTGTCTGCCGATGGTCGTGCAGATCCCCGTCTTCTTCGGCCTCTACAAGTCCCTGCTCTATGCGATCGAACTGCGTCACTCCCCCTTCTTCTGGTGGATTCAGGATCTTTCCGCAAAGGATCCCTACTACATAACGCCGATCATTATGGGCGCCACGATGTTCATCCAGCAGAAGATGACCCCCTCGGGAGCCGACCCCATGCAGGCGAAAATCATGCTATTCATGCCCATCATC
The DNA here is from genome assembly GCA_001830835.1 of Syntrophobacterales bacterium GWC2_56_13. Taxonomy (GTDB): domain Bacteria; phylum Desulfobacterota; class Syntrophia; order Syntrophales; family UBA5619; genus JAKAFS01. The sequence goes on from MICJ01000066.1 coordinate 4,934, forward strand.
TTCACCTTCATGTTCCTAAACTTCCCGTCGGGGCTGGTGATCTACTGGCTGTTCAACAACATTATCAGCATCGCCCAACAGGTGTACATCAACAAACAACCGTCATAGAGGTGCAGCAGCAATGGAAGGAATGGAAATAGAAGGCAAAACTATCGATGAAGCCATAGAAAAGGCGTGCAACGAATTTCAGGTCCCCCGGGAGAAACTCAATATCGAGATCATCTCCGAAGGGACACCCGGATTTTTAGGACTCGGGTCGAAAAAAGCCCGTATCCGGGCCGCTCTCCTGATGATCGACATGACGCTTGACACCCCTTTCGACCGGCTGGCGGCAAAGATAATGACCCCGGAACCAGTGGTGCGCCAGGCCGTCGCAGCTCTGGAATGGGAAACGGCGCAAGCCCCGCCCATCGAGGAGGAACGGAGGATCGCCGCGCCCGTCGCAAGGTCGCAGCCGACGACCGACCCTGCCGACGGCGAACCGTCGGCGGAGAAGGCCAGGATGATCCTCGAAGGCCTCCTGAAAAGGATGCAGATCGAATCACCGGTGACCGTGCAGGAGACCGGGGAAGCGATCATCCTGAACATCCAGGGGGACGGCAGCGGCCTGCTCATCGGGAAGCGGGGGCAAAACCTGGACGCCATCCAGTATTTTGTCAACAAGGCGGCCCACCACTCCACGAACGGCCACAAGATGATCATCATCGATACGGAGGAGTACCGTAAAAGGCGGGAGGAATCCCTCGTCGCCCTGGCGATGCGGCTCGGCGAAAAGGTGAAGAAGACGAAAAAACCGGTGACGGTCGGTCAAATGAACGCCCATGACCGTCGCATCATCCACCTGGCCATGCAGAACGATGAGACACTGACCACGAAGAGCCGCGGCGAAGGCGAGTACCGGAAGATTGTCATCATGCCGGTGCGGCGCGGGCCGGACCACTCCGCCTGAAAGCAAACCGACAGGGTGAGGCCCTGATCCCATGACCTTCAGGGACACCATAGCGGCCATCGCGACGCCTCCCGGCGTCGGGGGAATCGGCCTGATCCGCATCAGTGGACCGGAGGCGGAGGGGATCGCCCGGCGACTGTTCCGGTCTTCCCGGCCGCTTTCGGTCTTTCTTTCCCACCACCTCTACCATGGCCGGATCGTTGCGCCGGAAACAGGCGACATCCTGGACGAGGTCCTTATCGCCTTCCTGAAAGCGCCGGGCTCTTACACCGGCGAGGACACGATCGAGATCAGCTGCCACGGCGGGCCGCTCATCCTCCGGACCGTCCTGGACGAGGTCCTCCGGGCCGGGGCTCGTCCGGCCGAACGAGGGGAGTTCACAAAGCGGGCCTTCCTGAATAACCGTCTCGACCTTTCTCAGGCCGAGGCCGTCCTCGATGTCATCACCGCTCAGACGCGAGAGGGACTTTCCGCCGCCGTTGCGCGCCTGCAGGGAAAACTCTCCGGCCGGATCGAGGCCATCCGGAGCGCCGTCATCGATCTTCTGGCCGGGATCGAGGCATCCATAGACTTTGCCGAGGACGACGGCGTGGTGGAAGCGCCCGGCAGAGACCTTTCCGAATTTCAGACCGTTATTGACGGGATCGCCGCCCTTGCCGCTACCTACTGCCGGGGCCGGATTTACCGCGAGGGGTCCGGTGTCGTGATCGCCGGCCGGCCCAACGTCGGCAAATCGAGTCTGCTCAACCGCCTCCTGGGCGAGAAGCGGGCGATCGTCACCCCCATCCCCGGGACGACAAGGGATTTCATCGAAGAGGCAATCGACATCGGGGGGATCCCCGTCCGTCTGACCGACACCGCCGGGATCCGCCCCCCGGAAAACGCCATCGAAAAGGAGGGGATCGGCCTCGTCTGGGACCGCCTCGCCACGACTGATGCGATTCTCATCCTCTTGGACGGGAGCGTGGCGCTGACTGTGGACGACCGTGAGCTCCTGGGGAAAATGAATGCAAAACCGCTGATTCCGGTCATCAACAAATCTGATCTCCCTCACATCCTCGACGAGGAATCCCTGCAAGAACTTCTTCCGG
>MICJ01000066.1:7046-43761 GCA_001830835.1 Syntrophobacterales bacterium GWC2_56_13
CAATCTGGTCCTGCAAACGCCGAGGGAAGAGACGCCGGACGCGATGATCGCCCACCTCCGCCACAAGGTCGCCTTGGAGAAGGCGGCGGAAAGCCTTATCCGCGCCCGGGACGGCCTGAATAAAGGCCTCCCGCCCGAGTTGGCCGCCCTCGAGATCCGAGAGGCTCTCGACGCTCTGGGCGAGATCACCGGCCGGACAACAACAGAGGACGTCCTCGAGAGAATCTTCGCCAACTTCTGCATTGGAAAATAGTTCCTGAGGAGAAAGAGATGCCGGAATACCTGCACCAGGAACCCGGAACGGAGGTTCGTTTCATCGCCGGCCATTACGCCATCGTTGAAGAGAGGCGGATCGCCCACCGCGGCCGGGAACTCCTTGTTGTCGTCGGTATCGCCGTCGTCGGGAGCGCCTGCTGCGGCGCCCAGGGGTGCCGTTTTCTGAATGTCCCCGGTTACGTCGCGGCCTGGAAGCACCGCCTCACTGAAAACGGCCTGCCTGTAAGCGAGGTCGAACCGGTCGAGGACGAGAAGGAACAGGCGGAGATCCGGCAGATCCTGGAGAGTCAATTCCCCTACTCCCAGATCCTCTTCCCGGCGTGATGCTGAGACGAACCGGAATGGCTCATTATCGGGAGATCCCAAATATGTATCGCCACAGGGTAGATGGTCAACTTTTCTGAGTCGCCGGTATTACAATTACGTTCTTAAATTACTTGATGATATCGAATATGCAAATGTTGTTGGGAAATTCACATTGACAACGGCCATAGCCAAGGATAAAAAAGGCTCATCCGGTTAATGCGTACTCCCTGTTTTTTTTGATTTGGGATAGTCCATATATGCTTTCAATCCGAAATTAATGAAATCACCTCATCACTGGCATTATATGTATTCACATGCTCAGCAATCAAAAAGGGGTAGTATACCTTTAACTTGAGATATAGTAAGGTTATCAAAATAAAGACATTGGGCGCGTACGTAACCCATAATATAATTAACACTTCAACGATGAAACATGATAGCATTTGACTACGAATAAGCGTCAATCCGAAGTTGTTAAAAGGAAGAATATAAATATATTCAAGGCATAGCAGACAATTTTGGATTGACGCATGAAGGACTGAGCCGCAGCGCAAGGAAGGCACACATTATATTATGGGGTTTCAATCAGGGTATTCCCCATAAATTTAGCAATGAAATATCAATATGAGCGGGATTGTCAATCATTATTTACCACTAATACAGGGCTCCAGATCTACCGCGCAGCGGTTTAGTTCTTCGATTTATAATCAATTAAATAATTAGGAATAATTATCATGGCCGAAAAATTACCGATAAAACTAAATAAAGAGCCGCTGTTAGACGCAATTTTTGAAGTGCGTTTTTCCATGATTACCCCTGCGTCTAACATTTTACCGGGGATTTTTTTTAGCAAGCTCGATGGCGAAAAATCAATTGAGCGATTGCCTGCCGCGGATCTACCCACGCAAATGCGGGATGCAGAACCTAACTTGCAGTATGCCCCAGTTATGCGAATACACTGGAAAGAATTCGTTCTTTTAATTAGCGATCGAAGCGTTGCTGTTGCTTGCAAAATGCCTTATGCCGGATGGAAAAAATTTAAAAATGCCATCATTCAGATGGTCAAGATTCTCGATGAAGTTGAGATTCTTGAAAGCATTCAGCGGTACTCTATGAAATACATAGACTTGATCCCTATCAAGAACTTGAGTGAGCAGATTGCATCCGTTAACATCAACATCAGCTTAGGCGATCATAAATTGGAAAAAGAGATGTTCCAGTTTCGGATTGAAATTGTAGATGGTGAATTTATCAACGCCGTGCAAATTGTTTCTTCTGGAGTAGTAAGAACAAAGGACAAAACCACAAAAGAAGGCTTAATTATTGATATTGACACCATCCGCAAAGTCGATAATCTCAATATCAAGACTTTTCTTTCTGAACTTCAAGAAATATTGGAAAATATCCATGAAAAAAACAAAGTAATGTTTTTCAAATGTATTACCCCCACTACACTCGAGTTCTTGGAGCCTATCTATGTATAACTATTTCATTAATCAAGAATCTGGCACCGTTAGTTCTGTTACCTTTAGAGGTATTCTCGCTGCACAATTTTTAGCTGATCAGATGAACGTTAAGCAGGAAGACGACCAATATAGACCTCCATACATACGCGATGTCTACCATTGGTTTGCGACTCCTGCTACTTTTGATCACTTTAGGACCATCGTAATGGGAGAGTACCAGCAGGAGAGTGATCAATTTGAGGTGCATGTTGCCAAATTCTATACCAAGTTACTTGCCAGTCAAGAATCGCTAGGGGCCGAATTTGAGAAGGTTCTGCATGAGAATTTATGGAATCTTTATGAAAGCTAATCGGGTGCCTTATGGATCTCAGTATCGATGCCATACAAAATCAAATCCCCTATTACCTGACACAAAGAGACAAAGAAGCCTTGGTTAAGGAGTTAAAGAACTTTAAATCCATCACTTATTACATAAATCTACATCCTGCCGTTGCTTTGCAAGGGGACGGTTGGTCTGAGTTGGGCTTAATTAGATACGAAACAGGGGAGCGCAAGCAAGTCCGTGGAATAGTCCTTTCCAACAGCTGTGATATTGATCCAACAAATAAAATGGACATACCGGCCAAACTTTTGTTTGCTCCCATTATTAAGCTAAAGGCTTATGCAGGGCTACTTGAAAAGGCTAATATTCCAAGAGAAAAAATCTTTGGCAAGTTCAATTCCATCCGTGAGCAGCGGGTAACAACTCTCTTCTATCTCCCCAAAGGTGCAGGTCTTGAAGATGAATATATCGCCTTGCTCGATGATATTCATTCACTTCCTCTTACGGCATTCTTCGAACAGAAGAATCGGACCAAACTATTTACACTTAGCCTTGCCGGTTTTTATCTTTTTGTACTGAAGCTATCTGTGCATTTTTGCCGTTTTAGCGAAGAAGGTGTGATTCGGACTGAGGCGATTTAAAAAGCAGAACAATAGAAAATATACCCAAATGGTTTACTCCTAATCCTGTATTCGAAACGTTCACCATGCTGGTGAATTGGCCACCCAAGACTCGATAAATATGTCGTTACACCCTTTCAATCCGAATTCAACGATGCTTCGGGAATCGAAGACTCACACTTCGTAGGTGAACGAGAGAGAAGTACGCATCAACCGGATGAACCTAAAAAAAGACAATTTATTGACACAAAAAAGGTCATCGTCTTATGAGCCGGCATAAAATCATCGTGGCAGATTCGCGTTCCATGCTGGAAACTGCGAACGAATACGTCCATCTGATCATCACGTCACCCCCCTACTGGCAGCTCAAGGATTATGACAGCGCAAACCAGATCGGATTCAATGACACCTATGAAGACTACATCAACAATCTGAACCTGGTCTGGCAGGAATGTCACCGGGTCCTGCACGGCGGGTGTCGCCTGTGCATCAACATCGGCGACCAGTTCGCGCGGTCCGTCTATTACGGCCGGTATAAAGTCATCCCCATCCGGACCGAAATCATCAAATTCTGCGAGACGATCGGTTTTGACTACATGGGCGCGGTCATCTGGCAGAAGGTCACGACGTGCAACACCACCGGCGGCGCCACGATCATGGGATCGTACCCGTATCCCCGAAACGGCATCATCAAGATCGATTATGAATTCATCCTTCTCTTCAAAAAGCCGGGGGCTCCCCCTCCTGTCGGCAGGTCGGAACGGGAGCAATCCGTCCTGTCAATCGAGGAATGGAATGAGTACTTTGCCGGGCACTGGAACTTCCCCGGGGAGAAACAGGACAAGCATCTCGCCATGTTTCCGGAAGAACTGCCCAAGAGGCTGATCAAGATGTTCAGCTTCGTCGGAGAAACCGTCCTCGACCCCTTCCTGGGGAGCGGCACCACCTCGCTGGCTGCAAAGCGTCTCCAGAGGAACTCGATCGGCTACGAAATCAACGACGCTTTCCTGCCGATCATCCGGAAAAAATTGGGCGCCGAACAGGGAGACATCTTCGATAAGACCCTCATCGAGGTTGTCGAACGCAAAAGCGAGGGCGCAGATTATCGGCAGAAAATCAAAGAACTGCCGTACCTGTTTGAGGACAAAGTCAAATTCGACAAGAAGATCGATCCCCGAAAGCTGACCTTCGGCTCCAGGATCGAAGCCGGCAGCAACAACGGAAAGGAGCAATATCTTCATTTTAAGCGCGTTGTCTCCCCGAACACGGTTGAATTCAACAATGACATGATTGTCAGGCTCTTAGGCATCAAGGGCATGGAAGGGAAAGAGCCGGTGGCCATGAAATGGTTGTGGGATAAACTGAAAGGACAGAGTGTTTACCTGAAATTCGACCAGATCAAATATGACGAAAACAACCGCCTTCTTTCCTACCTGTACCTGAAAAACAACACGTTCATCAATTTCCATTTCCTACGGTCGAATCTGGTCCAGGTCGACGAGACTTTCCCGTTTCGATATCATGCCAAGTTCAAATCCGTTGTGGAAGGGGAAAACCTCTCATGAAGAAAATCAGGATCAAGAATGAGGAAGTTACGCAACTACTTGATGCGGAAGTCGTTTCGTTTCCCAAATATGCCACCCAGTTGATCAATCTGGCGAATCAGAACGCCCAGGGCACAAGGCCGGAAGTCGTCGGGCAGATGAGCGATCTGATTCAACAGTTCAAAGGACGAAAACTCAGGGAATGGGAGGAGTGGTATCTGAACCGGCATCCCGAGGCGATTGAGAAGGCGAAAACCAGGATCCTGCAGATGATGGAGAATCTCAAGAAGGTCATCACGTTGATCGATGCGGATATGATCGAAGCCTGGGTTCGGGACCTCGTCATTGTCAAAACGTTTGTCGGCCTCAAATTCCAGGAAGCGATTCTGAAACATATCGCCACCTCTGTTAATAAATCCTATCGATTGTCGGATCCTGAAGAAGAAGCGAGGGGAATCGATGGTTATATCGGAGAAACGCCCATCAGCATCAAGCCGCAAAGCTATGAATCGAAACCAATGCTTCCGGAAACCATCGGCGTCCGCATCATCTACTATGAGAAGGTAAAGGACGGGATCAATCTTTATTTTGAAGAATTTTAATCAGCAATTTTTTAAGCTGCCGGACATGACGACGATCAATCCCCTGGGAGGTCGGAACACCATGCACAGGAAGACACTCTTCATCTTACTGGCTCTGATCCTTCTTCTGTTTCTCCCGCTGCCTGGCGTCTGCGCGGAAAAATGCGTACAGACGGAGGGCGAAGCAGCCATCGTCGACAGAGATCTCCCCTCCGCTAAGACGGAGGCCGTCGCCCGGGCGAAGTGGGCCGCCATTGAGCAGACGGTCGGCACGGAGGTCAAGGCGGGGAGCATCGTCCAGGACTTCACCCTCGTAGACGAGATCATCAAGACCCAGGCGGCGGGCGTCGTAAAGAGCTACCAGATCCTCGCCCAGGAAAACCGCGCCGATACGGTTCTGGTAAAGATCAAGGCCTGTGTGGAGCCGAAGATGGCCCAGGAGGCGGTCTCCGCTCTCGCCCTGAACAATGCCGTCGCCGTCTTCATCCCGGCGAAGAAACCCTCGGCCAGAGAGACCGATGAATACGAAGAGACGAACATCCTCTCCGAAACCCTGATCGGGAAGCTGATTGAACAGGGATACCGGGTCGTCGACGTCGCGCCGACCCGGGCGGCCGACGCCGCGGAGATCGAAAGGGCCGTCAAGAGCGGCAGCACCCTCACCGTCCGCAGTCTGATGTATAAATTCCTCTCTAATGTGATCATCATCGGGAAGATCGACTACGCCGTCTCTACAAAAAAGGGGGAGGATATCGGCTACGGGCTCTCCATGCCCTTCAACAACGTGACCGTCCGGATGACCTACCGGATCGTCGCCCGGAACAACAAGACGGGGAATACGGAGATCCTGACGGCGGGGACGGAACAGGCCCGGGGGATGGCCAGGAGCGTGGAGGATGCCGCGGCGGAAGGGCTGAAGAATCTGGCCGCAAAGCTGACGCCGGCCGTCCTCGACAAGATCGCTTCCTTCATCCGGGGAAACGTGAAGAAGGTCGCCATCCGGATCAACGGGGTGACCGATCTCGACACCAACCAGGAGATCAAGGGGATGCTCCAGCAGATCGTCTGGGTCACGGAAGTGGAGGAGAAGCGGATGGGCGAGTTCACCGTCGGCTATCCGGAGAATTCAATATACCTGGCCAACAGCCTCCGTCAGAAGGGACGCTTCAAAATCCTGGACTTCACCCCCTATGCCTTGACGCTGGAGTGGATAAAACAATAGGGAGAGGCGATAAGACGCGACCTGAAAGCGATGGGACTGGTAAAACGGCTGGCGCGGTGGAAATAGGGGGGGCGCCCCTATTTTTCAGGGGGTCCTACGGAGAGAGATCTCGGTAGGGGCCACCCGAAAGGGTGGTCCCTACCGAGAGATCATTTATTTTGAAGCTGTGCTTTTAGTTTTTCCTGATTTTTAATCGCCTGTGTAACTCTTGTAAGCGCCAGTGTAATATCGTCATCAGGCTTTCCGATTAATCGATCAGCCTTTTTATACAGAGGCAACGCAGCAACAACATCACCTCTGCTTTCGGCGCATACACCTAAATTATATGTAATAGATGCCGAATTAGACGCAATAGTGTCCGCCTCTCCCCATAATTCACAGGCGGCATCCAATCGGTTTTTCCCCGCATAATCAACCCCCTGTTTCAGCTTATCTTTCGCCTGAGAAGAGTCAATGCCATTAGTCGAATCCATTAATTTTATTTGGCGGACCACATAATAAGGTGCAATGTCTTTACGAAATCCAGCTTTAGCCATTTCGATTGACTGCCCGATGAGCTCACTTCCACCTTTCGGTGGGGTTCCATCTGTACATCCGGATGATGTTGCCGAACCATTAATGTCTCGTGTATAAATTATTTTTCCCGTTTGTACTTCAATTAACTTGGGAGCGAAAGCAAAATAGCCAGATCTCTTAGTACAACTGACGTTGTATTTTCTCCACTGGAGACAATTACCCTGGTAGCAATTTCCTTTAGCATCGCACTTCTGCGCGTACTGTGAACATTCTGATCTTTCTTCCGTATATTGCCCTTCCGTAGAATTATATTGAGTAACGGCGCCTGTATATATTCCTTGAGCGCCGATCAATTTACCCACCTCGGCCGCGGTGCTCTGATCCACCATTCCGCTTTGATTTAATTTCATTTCACCAAGGATCTTATCAATGGCATTCCTATCAACCACGGTGAAATAATTTTTCCCGTCTATGCTTATACTGCCCAAAACGCCTTCTATTTCAGAAGTGATTTGCTGCCCTCCCTGACCGCTAAATGGCAATACCGCAACTGTTTTTGTAAGTGATGCCTGATGATATTCGGCAGGCTGGAGCATGTTGAGCACTATCTTAGTTGCGCATCCGTTAGTCAATAGTACAACGCAGATTATAAAGATTACTTTCCCAAAAATACATGAATGCCGTAATCGAATCCTTTCCATAGCACTCTCCTTAATAAAATTGGGTTAACTTCAATTTTTCACGTTTGTAAATAGCTATATTAATTATCATTCATTAGTATTGAAGAGACTCAATCAGTGCAATATGCAATAGCTAAAATAAAAAAATGGTCCTTTCATGTCATCGTCCGCTTTTCATAATTCTTGATAAGAAAGCGCTTTGGCGTCAATTGAGGATACGGAAAGGAATTTTGTATGTCAAGGAGATTTTATCACAACCAGTTGTGTCGGAATAGGATTTTATTCCGGTTGTGCGGACATGGTAGCGGAGAGATGGATGAATCCGATCTGCCGGAGCAGTTTCAATGTGGTTTTCGTTGCCGGGAGATCCCCGATCTCCTCCGGCGCGACCCAGCGGGCTTCGAGGGCGTCATCACCCCCCCTTACCTCGCCGCTCACGTAATCCGCCGCCAGATCGACAATCACGTAATGGAAACGGATGCGGCCGTCTCCGTCCCACTCGCAGACATCACAGGTAAATACCGGATCCCCGGCGCGGATGGTAATCCCGGTTTCCTCCAAGATCTCCCGTTCCGCCCCTTCTTTCAGGCTCTCTCCCAGTTCGAGCGCCCCGCCGGGGATCGCCCAGAGGCCCAGGGCAGGCGGAACGCCGCGCCGGACGAGAAGGATACGGCCTTCCCGCAGGACGACCGCCCCCACGCCTACCCGTGGGCTGTCCGGATATTCACTGCGCGCCATGCTTTGCTCCTTGCGATACTCGGGGACAGCGCCCCCTGTTTTCCCTTTCAAAAGCGGCGAAGTCCCCTCCCTGAAAAATTCTCGACATCAGGGCTCCGTCCCCCTATTTCACCATGATCCGGAAGTCGAAACGGGCCGTCATCCAAGGATCGGCGCCGCCGTTGAACACCCGCTCGACAAAGGTCGCGTCTCCGTTCCGGTCGATGATGAGGGCCGTCGAGGAACGGGTGCCATAATCCGGGCTCTCGATGAAGAGCGGGGAGAGAACCCGCTCCCATTCCAATTCCACCCCCGTGTAGGGGAGCCGGTCGTCCGGCGGCCGCGTCCGGTCGGCAAGAAGATCGAGTAACGCCTCCGGCGAGAGCATACCCTTCCTCGCTAAGATATCCGCGAGCGCCTTCTTCCCACGTTCCACTTTAGGCCACGGGGTGTCGAGGAGGCGGTTGCTCAGGCCGTAGATCCCCGGTGTCAGGGGTCGCTGCCCATCCCGGTTCGAAAAGAAGAAGAGCTCGGCGGCGTCGCCCAGGATCAGACTGAAATCGTTATACAGATCGGCGCGTGATTCCAGCAGCCGCAGATAGTCTTCCGGGGCATCTCGGCCGCGGAGATAATCGCTGACCAGATGTCCCCGCGACGGGGCCTTCTCCTTAAGCGTCGCCGGATCGCGGTAGTTCGTCAGCGCCGCCACCCTCCCCTCCCGGGTGATTCCGAGCCAGGTCCCCCCCTCCTTCAGATCCCTCCCGGCCAGGAGCTCCGGCGCATCGTCCCAGAAGGCGGCCGCCGCCGAAGGCCGATCATAGAACTCGTCCCGGTTGGCAGCCAGGATAAGCGGATATTTTTTTTGCGTTTTCCAGGCAAAAATGATCAGACACATCCGGAGAGCCTCTGTTTGACCGCCTGCAGGATCCGCCCCATGACCTCCCCCGCGTTGGCTTGAATGACGACGTCCGCGACCCGGTAGATCTTCTCTTCCGCCGCCTGATCGATCACGTTACCCCCCACTGATGTATAGCCCGCCGTCCGCTGCGGAGAGTGCTGAACTATACCCGAACAGAACCGAAAAAACAAAACGAAAAACTGTCTCTGTCGGGGATCAGATGCGAAAGGCTTTTTTGAATGTAAAAAAATCTTTTTGAATCGGATATATTCTTGACACGCCGTGGACCTTTTGCTTATATTGAGAACGCTTATAATGTTTTTTCAAACATCCCGTACCGATAGACAACCCGGCCCTCTCCCGACGGGCGGAAAGATGAAAGTGTGATATGGTCGAAAGCGCGCTGGCGATACTCCGCAATTTCCGGATTCTGGACCTCGTCGACATTGCCATCATCTCGGTAATGATCTCGGCGCTTTTGATCTGGTTCAAGAACCGCGCAACCCGGTTCGTTTTTCTCGGCATCACCCTGCTCGGGGTCATCTATATCCTCGCCCGTTTCTTTCAGCTTTACCTGACGACGGTTGTCCTGCAGGCCTTTTTCGCGATCCTGCTGTTCGTCCTTGTGGTCATCTTCCAGGAGGACCTCCGCCGCTTCTTTGAACGGCTCGCCCTTCTTGGCAGGTTCCGGAAAAAAATCCTCACGGCGACCACCTTCAGCGAGAGCGCGGAGATCATCGCAGAGACCACCGCCGCCCTCGCCCACAAGAGGATCGGCGCACTGATTGTCATCCAGGGGGAGGATCCGCTCGACCGCCACCTCACCGGGGGCAGCAATCTCGACGGTCTGCTCAGCCAGCCCCTCTTAGAGAGCATCTTCGATCCCCACTCGATCGGTCACGACGGCGCCGTCCTCGTCGACGACAACCGGGTGATGCGGTTCGGCTGCCACCTGCCCCTTTCGGCTAACGCCGCCCGGCACGGGAACCTTGGTCTTCGCCACTCAGCGGCCCTTGGCCTTTCGGAGAGGTCGGACGCGATCTGCATCGTGGTCTCCGAAGAGCGGGGCACAATCTCGCTCGCAAGAGAGGAGAGGATCCAGGAGATCGCCAACGCCTCGGCTCTCCGCATCGAGCTGGAAACCTTCTTCGCAAAAAGGACGCCACTCTCCAAACAGACGCCCATCCTGAACTGGCTGAAGAAAAACCAGCGGGAAAAGGTGCTTGCCATCGTCCTTGCCGGTATCCTTTGGGTCGTCTTCGGCTATCAGCGGGAAACGATCGGCCGCGATTTCGTCGTGCCCATAGAATATGTGAACGCCCCGGTGGAATGGGTCCTGGAAGAGCCTAAGGTCACGGAGGTAAAGATCTTGCTGATGGGCCCCACACAGGCCTTTCAGCTCCTGCACCCGGAGAGAATGAAGGTCTCCGTCGACCTCGCCCAGCTTAGACCCGGAACCCAGGAGATCACCCTGACGCAAGACATGATCAAGGCCCCCTCCAATCTTTCGGTCGCCAGCATCTCGCCGGGACGGATCAAGATCACCACGTCCCGACTCCTCCGGTTGACCGTCCCTATCGAGGTCCTCACGGAAAACAACCCGCCCCGGGAGATGTCGGTCCAAGGCATCACGGCCTCCCCCGCTGAGGCGCAGGTCCTCATCCCCCGCCGGCTCCGCGGCAAGAAGATACGGGTCATGACCGAACCGATCGATCTGTCGCTCCTGGACGTCCAGAGCGTCTTTACCCCGCCTCTCCGGTACTCGCCGGATATCCAGTTCGCCGGCGGAAAGGCGCCGATAGTCCGGGTTGTCGTCAAGACCCTCAAGAAGACCACCCCCTCACGCCGTTAGGGATCAACGGAAGGCCTCTTTCCTGATCCCATATTTATGCATCAATTTGTTGATCCGGCGGACTGTGACGCCGGCGGTCTCCGCTGTTCGGTTGATCCTCCCCCCATTCCGGGCCAGAACCTCCTGCAGGTAGTTTTTCTCCGCCTCCTCAACGGCCCGTCCGCGCACCTCCGCCAACTTCAGTTTCGCACCGGCAGGTTTCAGCTCTGCGGACGGCCAGTCGGTGAAGAGCTCTGCCGGGAAGCTCGCCGGGGTCAGGATCGTGGAGGTTTCCAGGATGAAGGCCCTCTCGACGAGGTTCTCGAGTTCGCGGATGTTGCCGGGCCAGGGATAACGCTGAAAAGCCTCCATGACTTGCGGGTGGACATAGTGGATGCCCCGGTGGTTGAAGCGGTTCATCTGTCGGAGAAAGATTTCTGTGAGCTGGGGGATGTCTTCGCTGCGTTCCCTGAGCGGCGGGAGCGCGATGGGAAATACGTTCAGGCGGTAATACAGGTCGTTCCGGAAGAGCCCCGTCTCCACCATCTTTCCAAGATCCGCATTGGAGGCCGCGATGATCCGCACATCGGTTTCGATGAGGGCCTCCCCGCCGACCCGCTGAAACGTACGGTCCTGCAGGACCTGGAGGAGTTTGATCTGCGCGGCGGGTGTGATCGTGCCGATCTCGTCGAGGAAAATGGTCCCCTGGTGGGCCAGTTCGAACTTTCCCAGCTTCCGCCGGACGGCGCCCGTGAAAGCCCCCTTCTCATGCCCAAAGAGTTCGCTTTCGAGGAGCGTGTCGGGGATGGCGCCGCAGTGGACGCCAATGAACTGCATCCCACGCCGGTTGCTGTGGCGGTGGATGAGCTTCGCCATGATCCCCTTCCCTGTCCCAGTTTCTCCGGCCAGCAGTACTGTGCTCTTCGTGGGGGCCACGAGGCGGACCTGTTGGAAGACGGCCCGCATAGCGGGGTTCCGGGTTTGGACTACCTCCAGGGAATCGGACTGCCAGAAGCGGTCCCTCAGGTAGTCTAACTCCGACTGCGCCCGGATGTTCTCATGGATGCTCTCGGTCACATACCGGACCTCGTCGACGTTCAGCGGGTAGGTGATGTAATTGGCGGCGCCCGCCTTTACTGCTTCAACCGCCTCCCGGATCCTCTCCGGCCGCGTCATGACGATGATCTCAGCTGAGGGAAAGACCTGCCAGAAACCCTGGAGCGCCTCTCCGGAATCACCCTTTCCTCCGCCGGCTTCGCCGAGCAGGTCGAGATCGATGAAGGTGAATTCATATCGTCTCTTCCGAAAGACGTCGAGGCACTCCCCGGCGGTGGAGACGGCATCCACCTGGAATGACCGGCGGAAGGCGGTGCGGATGATCTCTGCCGCCGCTCGGTCTTCGGTCGCCGCAAGGATGTATTTCATGGAACCTCCGAGAGGCAATATCCATTCATACCCGGGGCGCCCCGGGATTTAGGATTTTTCTCCGCAATTGCGGCCCTTTTGTCAAGTGAAAAAACACGTGCGGCCGGCCGTTCCGGCCGACTTTTTTATTGTATTTCCCCCGCCGATGGGCTAAATTACCTGCGCTTTGCATCCGGCCATCCTCATCCCGACACGATCCGTTCGACCCCGGAGGACAAGAGCGATGCCCAGAACCAAGAAGAGAAGGTCCGCCAAGACCGGGCTCCCGCCCGGCGCCCTGATTCATATCGGGGAGAGGCATGCGGAAAAGGCGAAGATCACCCTCTGCGAATACGACGAATCCCGCTTCGAGGAAAGAGAGATCCATACCCTGGAAGGCGCCCTGCAGCCCCCGGACAAGGAAGCCGTTACCTGGGTCCACATCGACGGTCTCCAGGACGTCCGCCTCCTCGAACAGATGGGAAACGTCTTTGGCCTCCACCCGCTCACCCTTGAAGACATCCTGAACACGGAACAGCGTCCGAAGAGCGAAGACCACGGCGATTATCTCTATGTCGTCCTCAAACGCTTCCATGAAAACGGGGGCGCGCTCGTTTCGGAGCAGGTCAGCATCGTCCTCGGCCCCAACTGGCTGATCTCCCTTCAGGAAAAGGAGGGAAAACTTCTCGACCCCGTCCGTGATCGGCTCCGCAACGGAAAGGGACGCCTCCGGAAGTCCGGTGTCGATTACCTCGCCCATGCAATTCTTGACGGGATCGTCGACAGCTATTTCGTCATCCTGGACAACCTGGGCGAGCGGATCGAAGACCTGGAAGAGGCTCTGGTCGGCCGCCCCTCGCCTGAGACCCTCCTGACGATCCAGACCCTCAAGCGGGAGATGCTCCTCCTGCGCAAATCGGTATGGCCCCTGCGGGAAATGATCGGCAGTCTCGCCCGGTCCGATTCGCCGCTCATCCGGGAGCCGTCCGTTATCTATTTCCGCGATGTTTACGACCACGCCGTCCAGGTCATCGACACGATCGAAAATTACCGGGACATGCTCTCCGGAATGCTGGACATCTACCTCTCGACCATCAGCAACCGGATGAACGAGATCATGAAAGTTCTCACCATCATCGCGACCGTTTTTATGCCGTTGACCTTCCTTGCCGGGGTCTACGGGATGAATTTCAAGTACATGCCGGAGCTGGAGAAGCCCTGGGGATACTTCGCCCTCTGGGGCGTGATGATTGTCATCGCCGTTTTCATGCTGATCTACTTCAGACGAAAAAAATGGCTGTAGAAATAATCGATTTCCATTCACAGGGGGGCATTCTGCGGCAGGATTTTATAAACCAGGAGGTTGAACATGGCTGTCTTCGAAGCGAGTGACATTGTCGAGGTGGCGATCCGGATCGAAGAGAACGGCGCGAATTTCTACCGCTACGCGGTGCAGATCGCCGGCAAGGAAGAGGTGAAGACCCTCTTCCGGCGCCTTGCCGACGAGGAGATGAAGCATCAGCAGACCTTCACGGAGATCCTGGCCGGGATGGACCCGTCCATCCCCCCGGAGGGTTATGACGGTGAGTATGCCGCCTACCTCCACAGCTACGTGGACAACCGCCTCGTCTTCAAGATGGAAGTCCTGGCCGGCGAACTGGCGAAGATCCGGGACGAGGCATCGGCCTTCGATTTCGCCATCCGGCGGGAGCTCGATTCCATCCTCTATTACCGGGAGATCCGGGAATTCCTGCCGGCGGACCGGCGGGAAGAAATCGACCGGATCATCGCCGAGGAGAAGGCACATTTCAAGAGGCTGTCGGAGATGAGGAAGCGCCTCGGATGCTGAAAATGATGTATTGATGCACAGCCTTGCCTTCCGAGAAAAAGGGGTATCTTACCTTGAACGATTTTATCCAGAGAATCATTGCTTCCAGAAAAGGACTGTTCTGGGATAAAGGTCCGTTGGATCCGGAGAAAGATAAGTTCGTTATCGTCGAAAGGATTCTTGAGCTTGGAACGGAAAGGGAGTTCCAAACGGTTATTTCCTACTACGGCGATGAATTCATCAGGGAGGTGGTTCGTAACAGCCGGAACCTCAGCCCCAAAACGGTTAATTATTTTGCCTGGTTATTAGACATTTCCCGGGAGGCTACACGATGTTTTTCCGCTGTATCACCGCGGACATGGCAGCCATTCTGAAAAACCCGTTCCTAAGGGAGCTCCCCCCGCAAACATATCTGGCGGGCGGCACCGCTGTGGCGCTTCATCTTGGCCATCGACTCTCCGTGGATCTTGACTTTTTCACACCCCATGACCTGGACAGCCTGCTATGGTACAAGGGGCTGCAAACAGCCTTTTCCAGGGATTTTAAATTATTTCATATCCAACCGGGTCGATAATAAACCTCTCTAAGGAAGGAGTATCACCGGTAATCACGAGACATCAGGAAAGGAAGCTGACAATATGAATCTGTTGAACTATACGGGGTCTATCCTCATCTCCCTCTGCATCGGCCTGGGAGGGTTTGTCTTGGCATTCAAGATCTTCGACTGGTTGACGCCCGGGGTGCATTTTTCCGAACAGCTTAAACAAGACAACCGCTCGGTGGCCATATTCCTGGCCGGGCTCTTTATCGGCTTGGGCCTGCTACTTGGAAGCACGGTAAAATGAAAAAACTGGCTTTCATGATCTTGTTGTGCGCATTTATTCATTTTTTGGCCAAGCCGGCTGTCTCGGAGACGACCGGTATGGACGCACCGGAATTTAAAGCTTTCTGGGACCGGTTACGGACGACTATCGAGCTCCACCTTCACAGACCCTATGTCTGGGGGTCAAGCGGCTTAAAGAGTTTCGATTGTTCCGGATTTGTCTGGCGTGTGCTGAACGACAGCGGGGTGTTGATCAAGCGCACGACTGCACGCAAATTTTACCTGTCGCTGCCGGCCGTCGAGCCGGATCGGGAGTACAGACCCGGGAATGTCGTTTTTTTCGATGACCTCAAGCACTGCGGTATCGTGTCGAACAGGCAAAAATTCTACCACGCCAGAAGCTCGACGGGGACCACCCTCGATAGTTTCGACACTTATTGGCGTCAGAAGGTAATTGGTTTCCGGGCAATACCTGTGCCGGACATCTCGCGGTAATGACACGTGCGGGAGGTGCCCTCAGTCTTGCGCATGCCTTGAGCGGTGCTCATCCATTTATCCAATGCCGAAGGCGCCTACGCCATGCAGTTCACATTGGAGGATGCCGGTTGGTCTGTGGAACGGGTGGCCCCGTTTGACGATCTCACGTGGATAAAGGCACAATGGTCGGAGCGCGTTGCTGCCCTTGGGCAGAAGGAACAAACATAAGAGAGCTGCGAATCGGGTAGCCGGGGGTTTTTCTCCCTTTGGTGTTTCTCTGTAATGACAACTTCCTGTAGTCGAGCATGAGCTATCTTATCGATTTATACTCGGTTATTAGTGGCAATCGTTGCGTTCACTGGTTATCGCCTTCTGAAGAAAAGACGAATGGATATGCACAAAATCGCCTCTCAATGTTTCTCAATGTCTTGATTCGCCCTACCTGGTACCTCATAATTAAAAGTTACCGAAGGAGAGTTTGGAAAGCGGGACGTTGACTCGAAAGCTCAGGCAATGCAGGCGACAACACTACCGCTCAGTAGATCACTTCTTCCTTTACGAGTTCCTCAATCTCTTCCGTTGACATGCCGAGGATCTGTCTGAAATAAAGATCATTGTGCTCACCTAGGAGAGGGGCATGGCGTTGAATCTCAGCCGGTGTGGCTGAGAGCCGCCACGGAGGCGTAATGGTCCAGTCCTTTCCCACCTCCGGATGCTCGACAATCCTGAAAATGCCGCGCTCCTGCAAATGGGGGTCTTTGAAGAGGTCCTCACTGCTCATGGACGGGGCAGCCGCAACACCTTCCTTCTGCAGAAGCGCCATGGCCGTGTAGACGTCATACTCGGTAGTCCATGCGGTGACGATTCGATCCAATTCCCCCTGATTGGCGAAGCGCCGGTAGCTATCGGCAAACCGCTCGTCTCCTGCCAGTTCCGGCTTGCCCATTGCTCTGCACAGGCCGCACCACTCCTCTTCCGTGGCCACGGCAATGCTGATCCATTTGTCTTCCCCCCGACAGCGATAACAATTATGGGGGGCCATCGTGTCTTCTTTGTTACCTTTGCGCATCTGAACGCGGCCGTTCATGATGTAGTCGAGAATCACCTCCCCCATCATGACGGTGATTGTTTCCTGCGATGCCAGGTCGATGTACTGTCCTTTCCCCGTTTTCTGCCGATAAACGAGGGCCGCGAGGATGGCAAAGGCGGATGTCGCGGCACTGCGCAAATCGATGGAACCCATGAGATTGCTCGGCTGACAGTCTTCGTAGCCGGTCAGGAAGGATACCCCTCCCAGGGCGGCAAACGTCGGGGCATAGCCGACATACTTCCGTTCCGGACCCACCTGACCGCATGCCGAAGAGGAAAGGTAAATAATATCCGGTTTGTATTTGCTTACTGCATCATAACCAAGGCCGAGTCTTTCGATGACACCCGGCCGCATGTTCTCGATAACTACATCACTGATGGTGATCAATTTCTTGGCGACGTGCGCCGCTTCGGGTTTGGAGATATTCAAGGTCACGCTCTTCTTGTTAAAATTGAGGCTGTTGAAAACCGAAGACTGATCGGGACTCGTAAACTGCACGCCCGTCGTGAAGGAAAGCGATCGGGAATGATCCAGACGGCGCCTGCTCTCAACCTTGACGATCTCAGCACCCAGCAGGCCGAGGAGGCACGTCGCATACGGCCCCGCCCAGGCCGCGGTAAATTCAGTGACTCTTACTCCCTGTAATGGTCCTCCGCTCATGTTCTGTTCCCTCCTCCTAGATGATGGCAGCTTCCCGCAGCTTCACCAATTCTTCCCGATTGTATCCCAAGCGGCCGCAGTAGATCTCCTCGTTATGTTCACCCAACAGGGGCGCTGCCCGTCTCAGTTGCCAGGGTGTTTCGCTAAAATGGTAAGGCGCAGAGGGGAATTTCATTTTGCCTGCAACGGAATGATCCATCTCGACGAAAAAGCCCCGGGCCTGCAATTGCTCCGACTTCACCATATCCTCGGTGGAATGGAGGGGAGCGACGGGACAGCTCAGCGATTGCCCTTCCCGATATATTTGCTCTTTCGTGCGCTTTACCATCCATTTACTGATCAGTTTTGTCAATTCCAGAGCATTCTCTGAACGGGCATTACGATCCTTGCACCAATCCTGCTTTGCCCAGTCAGGATCACCGATGAGCTTTATCAGAGAGTTCCACTGGTGATCTTCGGGGGTCACCGAAACGACGTACCCATCCTTGCAGGGCATGACACCGCCCGGCATGGCGCTTGCCTGCCGTCCCGTCCTGTTCATGACAACACCGCTGTTGGCATAGGTCACCGACTCGATGCGCTGCATATTGATCAGGGTTTCCTGCTTCGAGATTTCAATGAACTGCCCTTCACCGGAAACCCCTTTCCAGAAATACGCCGCCAGGATGGCGATAAGAGCCATGAGGGCCGGATCGTAATTGCAAAGATTGCCACCCGGCTTAACAGGAGGCCTCTCAAGATCTGGAGATGGGAGGGGCAAGAGATACGCCTGCCCACTCACATTGGCCAAATTCAGCTGGTATGCCTTGTAATCCTTGTGGGGCCCGCTTCTTCCATAGGGCGTGATCGATGTCATGATCAGGCCCGAGTTGATTTTTTTCAATTCCTCGTAGCCCAATCCCCACTGTTCGATCTCGCCCGGAGCGCCGTCTTCCACGAGAATGTCGACGTCACGTACCAGCTTCTTGAAGATTTCACCCCCCGTAGGTTTGCGCGGATCCATTGTGACGCTTAACTTATTGCTGTTGAGGTAGAGAAAAAGGCCGCTCTTTTCATGGTGAGGTATATCATCAGGAAATGGCCCTTTTCTCCTCGCCTCATCGCCTTCCATCGGCGGCTCAATCTTTATCACCTCCGCGCCCAGATCGGCCATGATCTTCGTGGTGTACGCCCCCGTGACAGTCCGACAGTATTCGAGGATCTTCACCCCCTCCAGACACGTGTCCTGCATTGTGTATCGTTCCTCCTTTCCACGTATTCCGTTCGGATCGAGCCCCTTTCGGTAATCCGACGGTGTGCCCGGGTAACTGCACTCACCGTCCTCTCGCCCTTACGGCCTCGTCCGCTGCTTCTTCAGCCCTTTCCCCCCCTGTGCATTGGATGCAGCCACTCTTGGCAAACTCCCGTTCACAATCTTCTGCATTGCCTCTTCCGCCCATTCCAATTCGGCCTTACAGCGCCTTACCAGGAAGTCCAAGACCAATTCCCAGTAGAATCTGTCCAGGTTGTCCCTTCCCAGTGCGGTCTTCTCGATGTGTTTCCGGGCTTCGGTTTCATAATAGGCCAGCTCCTCCTTTTTGACCTTAATGAAGTTATCCATGCCCGCGATAATAGCTTTCTTCTTGACTTGGGAGGCGAAGGAGAGTTTCAACACGAGGCGCTCCTTCACCGGGGCAACCTTCCAGGCTCCCGCCATCCAACGCTGAAACTCCGCCTTTCCTTTCTTTGTCAGACAGTACATGTTTCGCGCGGGGCGCTTTTCCTGCTGCTCCCGTGTGGAGGTGACCAGACCTTCCACCGCCATTTCCTTAAGGGTACGATAGACCTGTGAGAGTTTGGGCATGCCGGGTTGGAAGAACCTCTTACGGAGAGAATAGCCGCTTTCCGGCCCATAGGTGAGAAATCCCAACAATACGTATTTTAGAGACATGCCATACCCGCTCCTCTTTTCACATTCTCCATTATCTCCTCCAAACCTGCAGGACCGGGATAAATCGTCGTCCCCATCCGTCTAAATCACCACGTCCCAAGCCGCTCTTGGATATACTTGTATTATATTCACTTTGTATCATAGGTCACAGTAATCCTGTCAAGTAAAATATGGAGTGATTACATTACGGTTGGGATACCTCAATTTCATTCAGGACTCAGCCGATCTCCGCGGAGATGATTGCCATATATTGTGACCTGCTATCTCTATTCATTTCAATCAGTAATGCTTACGTTTCTAAGATAACCCTGGCCAACGCTTTGTAGGTGAAAGCGAGGTTGCTTGCTATCAGGCTTTGATCTCGTCCTTTTTCACGAATGTACGCATCAACCGGATGAACCGCTTTTACCCCGCCTTCAGCCCGTACTTCTTGAGCTTGTAGCGAAGCATTCGCTCGCTGATCCCGAGGAGCTCGGCGGCGCGGGTCTGGTGGTCGCCGGCCTTCTCCATCGCCTCGACGATCAGCTTCTTCTCCAGTTCCTCGATGGAACCGCGGAGGAGACTCTCTTCAGACCTCCGGCCCTCCAGGGCCTCTTCCATCCCCTCGCGAAAGGGGAGGTCTTCAACGGAGATCACATCCTCCCGGGCGATGACGACGGCCCGCTCGATGATGTTCTCTAACTCCCGGACATTCCCGGGATAGTCGTACTTGAGCAGAAGGTCCTGCGCCTCGCGGCTCAGGCCGTCGATCCCCTTCCCGTTCTCCTCGGCGTACCGCTTAAGGAAATGGTCGATCAGGACCGGGATATCCTCCTTCCGTTCCCGGAGCGGCGGGATGGACATCATGACGACGTTCAGGCGGTAGAAGAGATCCTCCCGGAAGGCCCCCTCCTTCACCCTTTGCTCCAGGTCGCGGTTCGTCGCGCTGATCACCCGGACGTCGGTGCGGAGCATCTGGTTCCCGCCGAGGCGCTGGAACTCGTGCTCCTGGAGGAAGCGGAGGAGCTTGACCTGGACCTGGGGCGAGAGCTCGCCGATCTCGTCGAGGAAGAGGGTCCCCCCGTCCGCCTCCTCGAACCGGCCGATCCGCCGGGCCGTCGCCCCGGTGAAGGCCCCCTTCTCGTGTCCGAAGAGCTCGCTCTCCAGGAGATTCTCGTGGAGGGCGCCGCAGTTCACGGCGATGATCGGCCGCGTTGAGCGGGGGCTCAGGTTGTGGATCAGCCTCGCCAGAAGCTCCTTCCCCGTCCCGCTTTCCCCCTGGAGAAGGACCGTGGCGCGGCTCGCGGCCACCCGGCCGGCCATATTGATCAGTACGCCCATCTTCCCACTCCGGTAGATGATCCGGTCCGTCGTTACCCCCTTGTCCCGGAGTTCGCGGCGGAGGATCTCGTTCTCCCGCAGCAGCGTCCTGCGCTCCGAAACGCGGTCCACGAGGAGCAGGAGTTCCTCGAATTCCACAGGTTTGGTGATGTAGTCCAATGCCCCGGCTTTCATGGCATCCACGGCCGTTTCGATCGTCCCGTAGGCCGTGATGATCACGATGTCGATTTCCGGATTGATCCCTTTGAGCGCTTGGAGGACCTGCATTCCGTCCATCCCCGGCATCTTGTAATCGAGGAGGATCAGGTCATAGTGACCCTCCCGGACCCGCTGAATCGCCCGGTCTCCGCTTTCGGCCTCGCCGACGGCGTGGCCTTCCTTCCGGAGGAAATCCCGGAGCATCTCCCGCTGCGACCGGCCGTCTTCCACAACCAGAATGTTGAGCTTCTTCATTCGGATTTTACCCCCTTGCCGTTGCCGTGTCTTTCCGCAGGCAGCAGGACCTCGAAGGTCGTCCCCGACTCCTTTAGGCTCAGGACGCGGATCTCCCCGCCATGGCCGCGGATGATCTCATGGGCGAGAGGCAACCCGAGCCCCAGCCCTTTCTCCTTTGTCGTATATTCGGGGTTGAATATCCGATCGACCTCTTCGGAGGTCATTCCACACCCGGTGTCGGTGATCCGGATGCTCACCCGTCCATCCACCGGCTTCAGGACGGAGATGGTCACCGTCCCTTCTCCGCTGATCGACTCCATTGCGTTCTTGATGAAATTGAGGAAGGCCTGCTGGAGTTTGTCCATATCCATCGGGATGACGACCGGGTCGCTTCCCCAGTCGGTCCGGAGGGTGATGCCTTTCGTCGCGGCCTCCGCGGAGATCAGGTTGACGATCTTCTGGAGGATCTCCTGGACCGTGCAGTCGTGGAGTTCCAGTCGCCGGCTCTTCGAGAAGGTAAGAAATTCCTCGATGATTCCATTGAGCCGCCGGATCTCGTCGCGGATCACACCGGTCATCGCCTTGAATTCCGTCATCTTTTCCTGATCGGCCGGCAGGAATTCCCGCTTCAACCGCTGGCTCGCCATACTGATCGCATTGAGGGGATTGCGGATCTCGTGCGCCACCCCGGCGGCCAACTGACCGAGGGACGAGAGCCGCTCCGCTTTTTCGAGCTGCCGTTCCATCTCCACGATCCCGGCGAGGTGCCGGTTCTGGTTGTGATAGAGGAGCCACATTGACAAAAGGGCGATCAGGACGACGAAGGCAAGAAAGACAAACATATTCCGCCGGTTCTCAGCGAGGATCTGATCGGTGTTCCCTCGCTCCAGCCCCAGGCGGACGATTCCGGCGATCTTTTCGTTCAGATGGAAGGGAGCGACGATTTCGAGGATGCTCTTCCCGCCGAAGGTCACCTTCCGGCTTTCCATCGGCCTTGTACCATTTATGATCTTCACGACCAGTGGATGGTCATTGCCCCACTCCTCCGGAAGTTCGCCGGCATTGCCCAGGAGCATCCCCTTTTTTTCCCGGACGGTGAGATAGACGAGACCCTGTCCCTGTCCCTCCCCAAGCTTCTCGATCGCCTTTTCCACGGAGACCCTTGTCCCCCAGTAACGCACTCCATCCTGGTCCAGGGCGATGACGATGGTTCCGCTGCCGTCCGGACGGCGCAGGGCAAGAAAACCGATCTTCTGGCGGGCGAGCCGGGTGAAAAGATCGGGGGCCCCCTCCCGGCGGCTCCCCTTCATCGCCGCCCTCTTTCCGGGGAAAGCCTCGTCCGGAAGATCGCGGCTCTGGAAGGCGATGTCCCCCCAGGCATTGAGGACGGCCAGGAGCCAGAGATTCTTTTCCTGGGCGTACTTTCGCAGATAGTTCCCGCTCAGATGTTCTGTCTTCCAATGGATGTCGACCTCGCGCGCCATCGCAACGATCTTCTCGGTCAGGAATTTCTGCGGGGAGATGGCCTGTTCGGTCAGGGGAACGAAGACATTTCCCCCGGCTTTCTGGGAGGCCTGAATCATCGTATTCAGGTTCTCCTGGGTGAGCCTCTCCACCACCCCGACGATCCGCATCCCCTGGTTCTCCATGAAGCCGGCGAGGGTCTGGTCGCTCCTTCGGAGATCCATCACCCCCATCGTCAGGATGAGACCAATAAATATAGCACAGACAAGGGCCACGGCCAAGGGCTGCATAAAGGGGCGGTCATAGCGGGGGGTGCGGTGCTGCCAGATGATCTTTCCTTGAGGGCTCATAATGCCTGTCCATGTTCGCAGTCCATGAAGACCATGCAAAAATACCCGTCGGCGCAGTCTGGGAAAGGGGTCTTCCTTTGGAAATCCATAATCATATCGTGGGCGTCATCATAGGCCATTCACTTCAAAAGTCAACGATTTCTTTCCCGGCGGCCGCGTCGGTGAGGCCGCGACGTTCCTGGTCCCGATCCAACTGAGTGAAAAAGGGATATCGGAGGTTTTTCTGGAAAGCAGAAGACGGCTTTACGGAGGATCTGGAGATTTCTTTGTTCGCTGCGAACGGCGAAGGCCGCGAAGAAGCATTGAAAAGGGTCTTCGACATTTTTGTCGATCTGCGGGCTCAAGCGATTTTTAGATGCAACCATTTGATGCAAGGGGATTTTTAATGGCGCCGCTTCCGCGAAGCGACAATTCTTGCCGCCTGTTATCTGCCATCGGACAGGCAACCGGGAGGACCTCCTCGTTGAATATTACCTGATTTCTATGGCTTGCAGAAAGCCAGCACTGTTGGCATAGGAGATGCACCACTTTCCAACCAAAGGAAGTTTGTCGACTGTGGGAACGGGCACGATCAGCCGACAGTAAAACGACCAAAGGGAAAAGCAAAAGTCTTTCCCACTCCTGAACGCGGGGGGGTTCTCGGAACCCCCCCTTTTTTTGCATCAACCATGCCCGAAGCCTCTCAGGGCTTTTCCTTCTTTGCGGCGTTTGCCTCCCGGATCTTCCGCCACTGCTCCAGACGCTCCCCGATGATCTTCTCATACCCCCGGTCCGTCGGCTGATAGAACTGAGGCCCCTTCCCCCGCAGCTCATCGGGAAGATATTCCTGAGGAATATAGGCATCGGCGAAATCGTGGGCATAGAGGTAGCCCTTGCCGTAATCCAGCTCCTTCATCAGTTTCGTCGGCGCGTTCCGAATATGGAGCGGCACCGGCAGGGTCCCCGTCTTCTCGATGGTCTGGCGTACCCGGCCGTATCCGGCATAGAGCGAATTGCTCTTTGGCGCCGTGGCCAGGTAGACGGCCGCCTGAGCGAGGGCCAGCTCCCCCTCGGGCAAGCCGAGGAAGTGGTAGGCCTGCATCGCATCAATGGTAACGGTGAGTGCCCGCGGATCGGCGTTCCCTACATCCTCGGAGGCAAAGCGGATCAGACGCCTCGCGACGTAGAGGGGGTCTTCGCCCGCCATCAGCATCCGGCCGAGCCAGTAGAGGGCCGCGTCGGGGTCGCTCCCCCGGAGGCTCTTGTGGAAGGCCGAAATGAGGTTGTAGTGCTCCTCTCCGCTCTTGTCGTACTGGAGCGCCTTTTTCTGGATCGCCTCCTCGACGAAGGCCCGGGTGATCCGCCGGCCCGTCTCTCCCGAGTTGTCCATGACCGATGCCGCGGCTTCGAGGCTGTTCAGGGCGGATCGGGCGTCCCCGTCGGCCGACCAGACGATGTGCGAGAGGGCCTCCGGTTCGATCTCGATACCGAGACCGCCCAGCCCCCTTTCACTGTCCGCAAGGGCGCGCCGGACGATCCCGGAGAGGTCCTCCTCCGTAAACGGCTTGAGGGTCAGGACGCGCATCCGCGAGAGGAGCGGCGCGATCACCTCGAATGAGGGATTTTCCGTCGTGGCGCCGATCAGGGTGATCAGGCCGCTCTCCACGTGGGGGAGAAAGGCGTCCTGCTGCGCCTTATTGAAGCGATGAATCTCGTCCACAAACAGAATCGTCCTTCTCCGCTGATGGCGCCACAGCTCGGTGGCCTCTTCGACGACGCCCCGGATCTCCTTCACGCCGGAGAGGACCGCGGAAAAGCCGATGAAGTGGGACTTCGTCTCCTGGGCCATGATCCGGGCAAGCGTCGTCTTCCCCGAGCCGGGCGGCCCCCAGAAGATGACGGAGAAGAGCCGGTCTTCCACCACGGCGCGCCTGAGGAGGCTGTCCGCGCCGAGGAGGTGATCCTGGCCCACGTATTCGTCGAGGCTCCGGGGGCGCATCCGGTCGGCCAGCGGCCGGTTGTCGCTCTTCCCATCCTGCTGATCGAAAAGATCCATCTCTCTACACCTGAATTTCCGCCCCGGCTGCACCGATGAAAACCGCCTGCGGAAATAACTCTCCCGCGCCCCATTGCCCCTCTCCCGTTAGGGGAAGGACAACCCGAATTTTCTAAGATGACGATCCTGTTCCTTCTTTCCGCCGCCGCTTCGCAGCCTCGACAAGATCGATCAGCATCGTCATCCGGTCCTTCGGGACCTGCCCGCAAAAGCGCTCCCACGCCTCCGGCGTCATGGTTTCACGCAGGCAGGTCTCCACCGGGAAACCGGCCTCCCAGCAGCGCACGACCTGACGACAGGGAAGATCACCTGCCTCCCGTTCGCAGTAAGAAAATGGAACCTCGCCGCCGAGACGCGGACATCTCATCACCAGATCGCGATACGATTTCATCTCTTCCCCCGTGACGTTTTCAGGCGACATCCTACCCCCATTCGATCGTGCAATCAAGTCGCGATCTCCTCTTCCTCCGCCATTTCTCTCAGCCGCCGTTCCGCCTGTCGTTTCTTCCGCATGTACCCGTAGATGAAGATCAGCGCCGCAATAAACCAGAGCGTGGAGACGCTGGTGATGATCGGTATCCAGGAGACGCGGAGCTTGAGATAGACCAGCCACCGCTCCTCCAGATTGGCGAGGGTCATCCCCGTCCCCCGCCGGAGCGCCCCCTCCAGGTCCCCATAGCGGGTATAATCCCGGATCAGGCGGTGAAAGGCCTCCCGGCCGACCTTGTTGATCATAAAGGAGATGAACATGAAGCTTTCCGCATAGGCCAGTTCGGCCGGCTCCACATCCGCCGGAAAGGAGAGGGTGAGAACGGGCAACGGAATCAAGCTGTCCATCAGCGAGGCCCTCGTCAGGACGGCGATCCGGGAGAAGGTCCACTCCCGGGCCTCGTAAATAGCGAGCCCTTCGTTGAGCCAGACCGGGACTTTCACGCCCGTCAAGGCCCTCCCCAGGGCAATATGGCTAAATTCATGGGCGAAGACATCAATCACGTCGATGCGACTCCCTTTGACTGCCCGCGGCGAGCAAAGGACGATCACATTCTCCCCGGGATAGGCCACACCGACCGCCCAGAGTGGAACCCAGGTCCTTCCGGGCTGGGCCGCCCGGAACGCTTCGAGGGTGGGGGCGATACGGATCTCCGTCTTTCCGGGAAAATCGACACCGATGTCGGCGATGATCCGCACCCGGATGCCGGGCGATTCCCGGCCAAGTTCCGAAGCGATCCGCTCGTCACCAGACGCATAGCGAATGATGAAATGGTCGTTTTCCATCCGCAGGTCACCCGCGCCGGCGGTTGTCGCGGGCAGGAAAATGAGCAGAAAAAAGATGATCGCCGGCATGACACTCCTTATCTCAGGGATGGGCGCCTTACCGGAGTCCCGCCATCGTCCGGAGGATGAGGATCACCTCGACCAGGCCGATTTCCCCGTCCCCGTCCGCGTCGGCACGCAGGTTGATAGTCCTGCCGGTCATATCCACGCCGCTCAAGGACTGCACCGCCACGCTGAGCGAGGAAGAGCAGCGCCTATCGATCGAGAAGAATTACCCGATGTTCTCGCGGGTGATGACGCACACCGAATTCCTGGAGGCGCTCGCCGGCGAACAGGTCGCGGCGGGCTCGGGCAGGGGATACAACCAGTAAAGCCCGGGAGAGGGCAAATCCCGGTGTGGCTTAGAAGGCCACCACCAGCTCCTCGGCAGCTCCAACTCGAGGGTACAAGAAAAAAGTTACAAGAATTAAGAAACTGCGTAACGGGAACGCAAGCCAGCACGCGCAAAGCCGGGAGGGCGCCAGTGAACCATAAACTGGGCGCTGAACCAGTTGACGCCCGGCACAGGGCCAAAACTACAGCGCGAACCCGCGCAGAGCGTCCAATTTTTAATGTCCAGATGTCTGTTGGTTTCCTTAAAAAATTTGAGCTCAAATATCTCCCGCTCTTCCAAGGTAATGCCCGGAATATTTTGCTGTTTCAGATGATTAGCTGAAAGATTTTTCAGTTCTTCATCGGCTTCCACGCAGTTACGGACACGGATAGCGTATGAACCGTCTTTCGCCGTTCTGTCCGATGTCACAATCTTGTCCAAGTCATCATCCGTGCATTTCCAACACGGAAAATTCTTGGCGCAAAGGTCGTAGGCCGATTGTGGAGTGATGCCTTTGGCCATAACGATAACCTGGTTGAATCCGCCCGGGTCATCGGGGATAATGACGTCCGACAAACCGCAGTCAATGCCAAGGTTCCGATAAAACGCCTCCCAATCGGCGAGCAAAGGCGAATAGTCGACGGCGGGCACAACCATCATTCGCTTGTTTTCAATCAACAGCTGCAATCCGTCCAGCGTTTGTTCCGGTTCAAGGATGTTTTTCCGCCAGCAGTTTTCCAGTTCCCATAATCTGTCATGGAACTTCTTTACCTGTTCGTCGGCAACAACATATTTTTTCTTCATGACAAATACCTCCCTTTCCTAAAAACTTTTTAAAGATCCAACGGGCGCTCTATTTGGCGCATAATTGCAACCTAAAAGCTATAATATAAGTATGGCACGATAAAGTATTATATGTCAAGATTCACTACATTTGTAGCATGTGTCTGAATGAAACGTTTTCTCGACGCGGCGATCGCCCAAGGCATGACCGATACCGACTTTTCGCGTCTCTACGAGCGCTTCGACGAGATCGTCGCGACAGTCGGCAATACCGAATCGTCAGGTTAAATCATACTTTTCGGTCACATCCAGTCTGCGGACCAGCCGTTTGTGCTCCTCCGGCGTGATCCACGACACGCGGAGATAATTGGCGATGGCCTCATCTTTCAAACCGATTCGGCGGGCCTCCTGTACGGTTACCTGGTAAGCCTCGATTTCTGTCTCCCGATCTACATAAGCCTTGCTCCTGTCGTAAAGATTCCGTCCCTGCAGGTGCTGTTTGACATGGCACAGCTCGTGAATGATATCCAGATACAGGAATTCGTCCGAGGCTTCACGCAGATGCGTCAGGCCGATGGTGATGGAACCGTCGTCGTTATCTACGAACATCTCACTGCGCCGGTCCACCACAAACACCTTGGTGTGCGCCATGACCCCATCGATCTCTTCCGCGTCGGCAAAGATGGCGGGCAGAATGCCATAGGTTCGGATATCCCAAAATAGTTCCACCAGACGGTACTGTCCGGGTTCAACCCGGCGATGGATGCGAAAAATATTTTTCATCCGGATTGCCTCGCCTCATGGTCGACCCGTTTCAAGCCGGCGTTGGCCATGGCATGTTTGACGTCGTATGGTATTTTCACGGGGGGAAGCATAAGCAGAACGGGTTCATATGTCAATAAAATCCCGGCTGCAAAATGGGGGGCGCCGTGCCGATGATCGTGGTTGGGGTGTAGCGGAATGTTCATAAAAAACATTGCGAAATCGGCATCGGCACGATAAGAATCTTTGCCTCCACGATGGCGTTCGTAGCCAGGGTCGTTGAAAGGCCGATGGCGGCGCTCATGGTTTATCCTGGAAACAGATCATTCCGTTCAGCGTGTCGTGAGGATGCGGGCCTTTTCGACGGCGCTGGTCGCATCGGGGGAATAGCCGTCCGCCCCGATATCCTGGGCGAACTTCTCCGTCACCGGCGCCCCCCCCACCATCACCTTCACACTGCCCCGCAGCCCCGCTTCCACGAGGGATTCGATGACCTCCCTCATCCGGGGCATCGTTGTGGTGAGCAGCGCAGAAAGTCCGACGATATCGGGCTTATGGGTCCTCACCGCCTCGACAAAACGCTCCGGCGCCACATCCACGCCCAGGTCGATCACCTGATAGCCCGTTCCCTCGCACAGCATCCCCACGAGGTTCTTGCCGATATCATGGAGGTCCCCCTTGACGGTGCCGAGGACAATCATCCCGGCCGTTCTCACCCCCGTTTCGATGAGCTTGGGCCTCAGGACCTCCATGGCTGACTGCATGGCCTTGGCGGCTATGAGGACCTCGGGCATGAAGAGCTCATCCCGGCGGAACTTCTCGCCCACCACATCCATGCCGGCGACCAGGGCATCGCTGAGGATCACTGCCGGTGCAATGCCCTGGGCGAGGGCTTCCCTGGTCAGCTTGGGCACATCGATATAATTGCCGTTCTGCAGTTCCTCGGATATTCTCTCTAAAAGCTCCATCGGTTCATCTCCTTTTCTCGATTGCGTATCCCCCATCCTGTCCTTTCCCCGACCGGAGAGGGGTTTCTCCTGTGCCCCGGGAAGCCCCAGAGGCTTATGGTCCGCAAGCAGGCGTTTCGCCGCAGCGACGGCCTTCTCCTCCACCGTCGGCCCCCCGCTTTTTCCCCCGCGGCTACTGCCGCCAGTGAGCCGCCAGGGTCGCATCGAGTTTATGACAGGCGGCCTCATGCTCCTTCGCCACCTCTACGAGCGGCGGTTCCCGCTCGGCGCAGACCGGCCGGGCATACGGGCAGCGTGTGCGGAAGCGGCAGCCGGAGGGGGGGTTGATCGGGCTGGGGACGTCCCCCGTCAGGATGATCTGCTTGCGCTCCAGCGTCGGATCCGGCACCGGTACGGCGGAAAGGAGGGCCTCCGTATAGGGATGGAGAGGATGAGAGTAGAGTTCCTCCGTACCGGCGGTTTCCATGATCTTTCCCAGGTACATGACGGCTACCCGGTGGGAGATGTGCCTGATGACGCTCAGGTCATGGGCGATGAACAGATAAGTGAGGCCGAAACGGGCCTGCAGGTCCTCCAGGAGATTGATCACCTGGGCCTGAATCGACACATCGAGGGCCGACAAGGGTTCGTCGCAGACGATCAGCTTGGGATTCAGCGCCAGTGCGCGGGCGATGCCGATCCGCTGCCGCTGCCCGCCGCTGAACTCATGGGGATACTTCTGCGCATATCGGGGATCCATCCCCACTGTCTCCAGCAGGGCGTTCACGCGGTCCGTCTTCTCCCTGCCCCGGGCGACGCCGTGGATCTGGAGCGCCTCGCCGATGATGTCCCCTACCGTCATCCGGGGATTCAGGGAGGAATAAGGATCCTGGAAGATGATCTGCATGTCCCGCTTGATCCGGCGCAGTTCCTCTTTCGTAAGCCCCGCCAGATCCACCCCTTCGAAGAGGACCTCCCCGGCCGTCGGCTCCAGGAGCCCCAAGACCAGCCTGCCTACCGTCGTCTTACCGCAGCCCGATTCTCCGACGAGCCCCAGGATCTCGCCCCGTCGGATGTGAAAGCTGACGCCGTCCACGGCCTGAACATACCCCCTGATCCGGGAAAAGACTCCGCCCCGGATGGGGAAATATTTCTTCAGGTTTCTTACGTCCAGCACTTTTTACCCCTCTCCTCTGTCCTCTCAGGCAAAAAAACCCCTTTTCTCGTCATTGTACATGAAACATCGAACCCGATGGCCGGCCCCGGCATCCTCCATGGCCGGTTCCTCCACCCGGCAGAAGTCGCGGGCGTAGCCGCAGCGAGGATGAAACCGGCACCCCGGCGGGAAAAAGAGCGGATTGGGCACCGAGCCGGAGATGACCTCCAGCCGCTTCTTCCGGCTGTCCGTCAGCCGGGGAATCGAGTTGTAGAGGGCGCGAGTATAGGGATGCAGCGGATTTTGGAAGATCGTCCGCACATCCGCGTATTCCACCGCCTTCCCCGCATAGGCCACCGCCACATCCTCGGCAACCTCCGCAATAACGCCCAGATCATGGGTGATCATCATGACGGCCATGCCGATCTCTTCCTTGATCTTCCGGATCAGCCGCAGGATCTGCGCCTGGATCGTCACATCGAGCGCCGTCGTGGGCTCGTCGGCAATGAGCAGCTTCGGCCGGCAGGAGAGGGCCATGGCGATCATGGCCCTCTGCCGCATACCGCCGCTCATCTGGTGGGGATAGTCATCGATCCGCTTCTCCGGCGAGGAGATGCCCACGAGCCGGATCATCTCGATCGCTTTCCCGCGGGCATCCTTCTTGTTAAGCTTCTGGTGGAGGATGATCGACTCCATGATCTGATTGCCGATCGTGAAGACAGGATTGAGCGATGTCATGGGCTCCTGAAAGATCATGGAGATTGCGTTCCCCCGGATCGCGCGCATCTCCTCCCGGCTCTTCTTCAGCAGGTCCAGCCCCTCGAAGAGGATCTCGCCCTCCACGATCCGCCCCGCCGGCTCGGCGACGAGCCGCATGACTGAAAGCGCCGTGACGCTCTTCCCGCACCCCGACTCGCCGATGACGCCCAGGGTTTCTCCCCGATAGAGAACCAGGTCCATACCGTCGACGGCCCGGGCCACGCCGCCGTCGGTGTAGAAATAGGTCTTTAAGTTATTGATTTCCAGCAGTATCTCACGCGACACCGTTTCTTCTCCTGTTTTCTTCCCGCTTTACGAAAGCATCAGAATGCTGCGCCTCCTCTTCTTCAAACCAGGTAAAGCACTATATCGCTGACTTTGTGCTCCTCGAAACTCTCCACCAGCTCCAGGATCTCCCGGACCAGCCCGCGTAAAATTGGGTGGTGGATGTAGACAAGGAGAATTGAGCATGAACATGGGGAAGATCGAATTTTAGGGCCGCCCCGGTTGGGGCGGCCTTAAAAGAAGTTATGTGATATGATGCGCCCCTGTCACCTCCCGCTGGAGAATGGAATGACAAAAACCGGGATTGGGGCACGGTTACGGCTTCGGAAAGCCCTCGATCGCCTTCAAGGCCCGCTGGATATCCTCATCGGGGAGTTCATGGGGAGTCAGTTTTCCGGTGAGGTAGGCGTCGTAGGCCGCCATATCGACCAACCCGTGACCGCTCCAGTTGAAGAGGATCGTCCGCTCCTTCCCCTCCTCCTTCGCCCGCCGCGCCTCTGCGACGACCGCGGCGATGGCGTGGTTGGTCTCCGGGGCGGGGATAAAGCCCTCGGTCCGCGCCCACTTCACGCCCGCCTCGAAGGTTTCGATCTGGTCGTAAGCCTTGGCCTCGATCAATCCCTCCCGGAGGAGGTGGCTCACGATCGGCGCCATCCCGTGGTAACGGAGCCCCCCGGCGTGTATCGGCGCGGGCACGAAGTCATGGCCGAGCGTGTACATCGGCAGCAGCGGCGTCTTCATCGCCAGATCGCCGAAGTCGTAGGCGAAAGGCCCCCTCGTCATCGTGGGGCAGGAGGCCGGTTCGGCAGCGACGATCCGCACCTGCTTCCCATGGATCTTGTCCCGGACGAAGGGGAGTGCGGTACCGGCGAAATTGCTCCCGCCGCCGGCGCAGCCAATCACCACGTCGGGATAGACCCCGATCTTTTCGAACTGTTTCTGCGCCTCCAGGCCGATGATCGTCTGGTGGAGCAGAACATGGTTCAGGACGCTTCCCAGGGAATAACGGGAATTCTCGTGGGAGACCGCATCCTCCACCGCCTCGCTGATCGCGATCCCGAGGCTCCCCGGAGAGTCGGGATGCGCGGCCAGGACCTGGCGACCCGCCTCGGTCCGGTCGCTGGGGCTCGGGATGCACTCGGCCCCCCAGGTGTTCATCATCATCCGCCGGTAGGGCTTCTGCTCGTAGCTCACCCGGACCATGAAGACGCGGCACTCCAGACCGAACATCCGGCAGGCCATCGCCAGGGCGCTGCCCCACTGGCCGGCGCCGGTTTCCGTGGAAAGCCGTTTCACACCGAAGACCTTGTTGTAATAGGCCTGAGCGACGGCGGTGTTCGGCTTGTGGGAGCCGGCAGGGCTCAACCCCTCGTTCTTGTAGTAGATCTTCACGGGGGCATCGAGAAGCTTCTCAAAATTCCGTGCCCGGCAGAGGGGACTCGGCCGCCAGATCAGGTACTTCTCGAGGACCTCGCCGGGGATGTCGATCCACCGCTCCTGGCTTACCTCCTGTTCGATGAGGTTCATCGGGAAGACCGGCGCCAGATCCCCCGGGCCGACCGGTTTTCCCGTCCCGGGATGGAGCGGGGGGCTCATCGGTTTGGGCAAGTCCGCCTGGATGTTGTACCACTGCCTCGGGATCTCGTGATCCGCCAGAACGACCTTTGTCTGTTCCATAATCTGCCTCCTTTTTTATGAAAATACATGTCGCCCCGGACTACTCAAAGGGTGACATGACACGTCATGGCTCGATCCTTCGACGGGCTCAGGACAAACACCATGATAACAACCTTACGAAACCTCCAAAAACTAAAAAGCCATGGGAACTTTCCATGGCTTCATGTACGGTCGTCCCGAGACATGGGAAGGGTTCCACCCTGCCCACGGCCCATTTTACGGAGAGCTAATGCGGGCAGACTTCTGAGGTCTGCCACCACCAGAACAACGATATCACTTCTGCACCTATTTTCACGGTTTCAACTCTCCAAAGACTTTGGAACTCCCCTAACATACCCAAAAAACAGATGTCAAGAATTTATTTACTGGTTCGCCAGGAAGCCGCGGTGGCGCCGGTACCAGAGGTTTGGAAAAAGCCGGTAGATGAGGCGCGATAACGGACCGATGAACTCATTCGTCCGCCGGTCGAACTGCGTCGCCTGGAGAATCTGCTCCCGGATCTCCTCCCGGGACCGCTCTTCGTTGAAGATCTTGTAGGCGCAATGGAAGATCGGGCTGTACATGTTCCGTTTTTCCAGGAACTTGTGGACATTGAGGATGGTGTTCGGCCCTTCCGGTTTCCCGTCGATCCGCTGGAGGACCTTAAGATGGGTCTCGATTGAATTCCCGGTGAAGAGTTCGTAGAAGAAGCGGCCGTAGCGGTGATTCTTGCTCGCATCCGAGGAGAAGGTGACATACATGTCTCCCACTCCGGCCTGACTCTGGAAGGCCTGAAAACTCCCTCCGAGAAGACGGGAGAGTGACCTCATCTCCACGCCGGAGCGTGAAAAGATAGTCCCCGGGATCGAGTCGCCGAGGTCGAGACAGTCCGTCACCCCCTTGAGGTTGGCTGCGATGTTCTTCAGGGCGCCGCAGATCTCGATCCCGACGTCATCGAAATTGTAGAATGAGGTCAGCTCCCGCCGGTTGGAACCGATGAACCCGTTCCGGACGATCCGGCAGACATCCTTAGCGCCCGCCACGGTGAGGCAGACCGGCTTCCCCAGGGCGATATCCATGTCGAAGAACGGCCCCCCGATGGAAACCACATCGAATCGGTCCTTTAGGGTGAAGAAGTTGCTGCGGATGAGCCGGGAGGGGGTGATGAGCAGGCGGTTGATCTCGCTCGCAGTCAGCCCCTTGATCGCCGAGATAAAGCAGGTATGCGTACTTTTCCTCTCCAGGATCGGCTTCATCTGATTCAGGATCTCCGGAAGCCGGTCCATCGTGACGGAGAGGAAAAGGAAGTCGTTGTTCTCTACCACCTGCTCCAGGTTGTTCGTGGCATAGACCTTCGGGGAAAGCCTGGGTACCTTGTCGATCCCGCCGAGGCGCCGGGCGAGGTCCTCGGTCAGGTGTTTCGGGTTGAGGTGCTCCCGGTTGATCGCCTTGCAGACGTCGACGTCATGGTAGTAGACGATCACCCGTTTGTTGTCGCGGCCAAACTTGTAGGCAAAAGCGGTCCCCAGCCGGCCCGGCCCGATGATGGCTATTCTGCCTGTATCGAAGGAAGATGAAAACAACATAGGATCAGTCTTGCATGACCTCCCGGGCAATAACGATCCGCTGGACCTCGGAGGTCCCCTCGTAGATCGAGGTGACCCGGGCATCCTCCTCCGTCTCCAGTTCGTCCATGTTCAGCTTCAGGACGCGGCTGAGCTGGAGGACGAGCGACACAGGCGGTACGGTACGGTCCTCCTCCACCCCCTTGAGAACCTCCGGCAGGTACCCCGTCTCCAGGGCGAGGTCCTCGACGCTCATTCCCATCTTCTCCCGGCCGGCCTTCATCCGCAGGCCGAGGGTTATCTTCTTAATTTTCTTTCGAGCCATCAGACACCTCCTCAATCTCAGCAGCATTGATCACCACAGGCCGATGCCGGCTGTAGAACCGCCGGGACGGGAAGAGGCACAATCCACTCCCTGCATTCCCTGCGAAATAAGGACTTTCACAGGTAACGGTGAACAACCTATACCAAGCGTGCATTTTTGTAAAGCCCCTTGGACAGAACGGGGGGCCGCATCAACAAGAGGTACGAATAATACTATTTCCCAGTCGGCGCAGCGGGTTTCCCCGCCTTCAGGATCGGCCGCGCCCCATCTTTTCTCGATTCCGCACTCATCCCGGGCAGCAACACTATCCTTATGGCACCAGGCATACCAACTTCTTTCCCAGCTCCTCGGCCGCCTTCATCAGGACATCATTCGCCCGGATCTCCCCTGCCTCGTACGCACTGCCGTAGACCATCCCGACAATCTTCGCCCGCGTGTAGTTGAAGGCATCCTGGAAGGTGCGCAGGGCGTTGACGCAACCCGAGCTGAACGGATCGGCATCGCCGTAGCTCATCGCGATGGCGATCCGTTTTCCGGCGAACGCTTCCTTCGCATAAGCGGGCAGGGCGAAGCAGCGGTCCATAAAGATCTTCGTCTGCGCCGACATCGTGAACCAGTAGACGGGGCTCGCGATGACCCAGGCCTCCGCTTCGAGGAGCTTCGGATAGAGGTCCTGCATCGCATCCTTGATGGCGCAGCCCTTGCTCTTCTCCTTCTGGCAGGCGTAGCAAGAGTTGCAGGGAGCGATGTTCAGACCGTGAAGGAAGATGGTCTCCACCTTCGCCCCGGACGCCTTGGCCCCCCTGGCGATCCGGTCCGCCAGAATGCCGCTATTCCCCTTCTTCCTGGGGCTCCCCAGCAGTACCAGAACCTTCTTCGTTTCCCTCTTTTCCACTTTACCCGCCATCACTCACCTCCGATAGTTGTATGGGCTCCCCCGGCCAACCCGCGCACCCCTTCACTGCCCCTCGGCCAGGCGCCGGGCGAGGCCGGACATTCCGTTGACCCGCTGGACTGAATGATATTTTAACGGAATATGCGAAGGATTGGAAGGTTTTTTCAAACCTGCGGCGTCCCGCGGGGGATGACGTGGACCGCCGTCGCCTTGAAGGAGGCCGTCACTTTTTTGCCTTCGTACAGTGTTAGGTTTTCGAGCGATTGGCGCGTCACATAGGCCACAAGGTCGAAACCGCAGTCGAGGCGGACCCGGTGGAAAAGCCCGAGGGGCGTGATCTTCCGGATCGTTCCGGGAAAGACATTCCGTACGCTCGACCCG
The DNA here is from genome assembly GCA_001830835.1 of Syntrophobacterales bacterium GWC2_56_13. GTDB lineage: Bacteria > Desulfobacterota > Syntrophia > Syntrophales > UBA5619 > JAKAFS01. The sequence continues at coordinate 43,004 of MICJ01000066.1, forward strand.
GACAGCGGGGAATTCGTCGAGAGGGTCACGTGCTCCGGACGGATGCAGCAGAGAACCGCGGCTCCCGGGCGAACCTGGCCTACCGCCTCTATCTCACCGCCTTCCACGGCGGCAGTGAAAACGCCGTCGGAGGTCCTGATGACCCGCCCCGGCAGGACCGTCTCCACGCCCACGAAAGAGGCGACAAAACCGTCCGCCGGCCGGTTGATCACCTCGGCGACCGGCCCGATCTGGGCGATCTTCCCCTCGTTCATGACTGCGATCCGGTCGGCCAGCCGGAGGGCCTCCGCCTGATCATGCGTGGCCACGGTCGCCGTCGTATGCGTCTCGCGCAGAATCCTTTCGAGATCCCCGATCAGCTCCTCCCGCGTCGGGGCATCGAGCGAGGAGAAGGGCTCGTCGAGAAAGATGATCTCCGGTTTCGTTACGAAGGCGCGGGCGAGGCTCGTCCGCTGCGCCTCCCCTCCGGAAAGCTTCCGGGCGGACCGCGGGGCCAGGTGGCCGATGCCGAAACGCTCCAGATATGCGGACACGGTCCGCCCGATCTCCGCCCTCCCCATGCCGCGGATCTTCAGGCCCGCGGCGACATTGTCGAAAACGGTCGCATCGAAGAGTAGCGGCTCCTGGAAAGCCATCGCGATCCGCCGGCGGTAACCGGAACCGCCGGCGTCGATCTCCTCCCCCCGGATGAGGAGGCTCCCCTGCGCGGGTTTCAGCAAACCGGCCAGGGTCAGGAGCAGCGTCGATTTCCCCGCGCC
>MICJ01000067.1:0-185 GCA_001830835.1 Syntrophobacterales bacterium GWC2_56_13
CAGTCGTTCGCTACGCCAAACTCTGACAATACGCACCCGCATTTTATCGAGACGATAAACGATGCGAAACGGTGGGTGAATAATTTCCCTCAAATGAGCGATGCCAAACTCCGGGACAATACGGCCGCTTTCGGGAAATTCGGCAAGTCTTTCCACTTGGGACACCACTTCTCCGAGCAATCTCT
>MICJ01000067.1:258-9600 GCA_001830835.1 Syntrophobacterales bacterium GWC2_56_13
AAAGGTGATTAAGCTTTTTTGTGGCATAGCTTCAGCTCAATCCAAGACGCTTCTTCACGTCTGCAAGATTCATTTCCCTGCCCTCTTCCAGGTCCATCAGCCCCTGCACAATGTCCCGGAGAAATGCCCTCTCATCCGTTTCAGTTTCGTAATCCTTAAGGGACTGGACAACGGCAACGCCTCGCCCCCTGTTGGTTAAAAGCACTGGTCGGCGGGTCTTATCAACCTGATTAACAACCCGTCCGGGATTAACCTTCATAACACTTAACGGAACGATGTCTTCGGAAAACTTAGTAGATGTTTGCATAGCACCTCCTTTAGTGGTCTTATATTCGTACTAATAATAGCACCTGTTAAAGGGTATGGCAAATATTTTAATATGCCTTTTCACTACCCGGCTACGGCCCGGTAATATCTTTGTACCGCCCGGTGCGGACCCGCATGCCGGGTGGTGTCGGGGCAGGGGGAGAAAACCCCCCGGCTACCCGATTAGGCCTGGACTTCACGGCATGGTTGGCATGTATTTCTGCAATGCGGCCACCAGAGTCTGGCGCTTCGGACCTTTTATCAGACGCACCAGAAGCTTCTTGTATTCCCCGTTTGCTAAGCCAAGTATTCCTGAAATGCGACTCGGAAGACTCTTTCTGTTATATACACGGAGAAGTTCGTCAAGGCTATTGGAGGCGATGGCCCTATCAAACGCGTCTTTGCATTCTTTGTAGATTACTTCCACGTCAATTCTGCCCAGCGTAACGCCAAGACCATTTGATAACCCAGACTTGTCGTTAGACGACTTTGAAAATGCACCAAGCAAGTATTGAATTCTCTTCTCCGCCATTGACGACATCTGCAATTCAATTTCACTGCTTAAAGCGGCACTTATGTATTTTGTAACCTCACCAATAACGTGATTAGGGTCTTGGTTGAGGTGTTCTGCGATAACCTTTACCGCCGACTCGACGCAGAATATGTTTTCGATTTCAGCGACCGCAATTGTTTGTATGCCGTGATCTAAGAGAGCAATAACTTCGGCATGGTCTCTGTAGTCACTATCTATGATGCCGACGGCATTCATGTGATGGAGGGCGGCGTTATTCCTCAGCGCCTTTGTCGATTCAATGACCTTCGTGCAGCTTCCTCTTGGGATGACGTGATAGTTTGGGTAAACGATTTGATAAATCGTCACATCGAGGCTTCCCGCCTCACCCTCACAGAACATGATCTTCTTCCGGCTACCTATGACTTCAAGCACCATGCTTTCGGGCAGCGATTCATCATCGGGAACCTCGGTCCATGTCCAAGCGTTGTTACCACTGTAGCTTTTTATCCAAATTTTGTTTGCATCCGTTCTGGAAGAAGCGAAGTCCAGATCGTGTGTGATGTAGATAATTGTCTTTGATTGAGACAACCCTTCGACTTTGTTCCAAAGCTTGTCAACCAGAGATTTGTGGAGATGAATCTCTGGTTCGTCGACAATGATGATGGAGTTCGCCGGCGCACATAGACATTGGCCCATAAAATAGAGCGCGACCCGCTCTCCATCACTCATTTCCTTGCCGTGATATTCGGGCTCGTTAGTTTTCTTGACGAGAACTTTCCCATCTAAGAATTTGATTTCACGATGGGGCATGATGTCTCCCCATATTTTGACGATGGTATCAATTGGCGCATCGGCCACGGGAATGTAGCTCTGAGACTGCTTGGTTTCTTCGGCGTGCTTTCTATCCCGCTCTGACGACTTGGCAAATAGAAGTGACAGTAATTTGTCGTAGTCGCTGAGTAGAAATGTTGCGGGGGTACCACCCCAACGATCATGGATCTTGCGACCTACAGCTGCATGTTGGTCTGAACGGCCAAAGATCAAATCTTTTTCGGCCTGTTCCAAATTCTTGAGTTGCGCGAACTCCGGAATAGAAAGTGCCTTCTGGGCACTTATTCTGTGAACGGTGTATTGATTCTGATGCTGTTCCTCGATCCAGATTCCCAAACGGGTTTTCCCGGAGCCATTGGCACCAATTAAGACAATGTGTCCCGAAGAATCGATCTTCTCAGGATCACCCTTGCCGTTTCTATTCGGCAGATTAATGGAGAACGACATTTACTGACTCCGAAAGGTCCAACATCGTGTAGACCGCCGAACGGCGGCCTTTTATCACCGCGCTTGATTTTTAATGATTACGCAAGATATTGACATAAGATATGATTTATGTCAAACGAAAATCTATGGGACGAAAATCTATGGGACCTCTATTGGATGTTAAAATACCGCAGGTGATGACAGAAGATGAAGCTCTTGGATCAAGTCTCGGACGTCCTCCGGAAACGACATTACTCCATCCGCACGGAACAGGCCTATGTGGAGGGGCAATAGCGTTTCGGCAGGCGCCGTACCTCAACATCCGCATTCCACAATTGAGAGATGACCGGCTTCACGTCATCCGGTGAACCGCTTGTCCAGAATCGTTCCTTGCCTCGACGGGCATCAGGCGATAACAGGTTATTGCTTTCCAGCCGGCGCCGCAGCTCGTGCGCGATGGCCGCGTTCGGGTCGACGATGGAGATTGCCGGTCCGGCTATATCCCGGATGAGCGGCGTAAGGAAAGTGTAGTGCGTGCACCCCAGAATAATCGTGTCTGCACCCCGCTCCAACAACGGCAAGACGTATTTCGCGATCAAAGCGCGCGCGCCATCACTATAGAATTCACCCGTTTCAACTTGCTCGACAAGCCCGGCGCAGGGCTGGATCAAAACATCGACGCCGGCGCCAAACCGGGCCAGCAAATTCGCAAATTTGTCGCCGGAAAGAGTCCCGTTGGTCGCCAGCACAGCGACAACTCCGGACTCTGTCTTCCCTACAGCCGGTTTGACGGCAGGCTCGATTCCAACTATCGGCACCGAAAATCTTGACCGTAGAGTCATTATCGCAGCGCCTGTCGCGGTATTGCACGCAACAACGACAGCCTTCGCATTCCGGCCCACCAGGAATTCGGTGATGGCAACCGATCTTGCTTCGACAAACTGCGGGGATTTATCTCCGTACGGCACGCATGCCGAATCAGCGACGTAAAGAAGATCTTCATTCGCCAACTCCCTCCGGATCTCGCGAAGGACCGACAGGCCGCCGACTCCGGAATCAAATATCCCGATCGGATAGGTGGCATTCATTGGGAAACACATTGACATAAACCCATTTTGCTTGTCAAGAGAGCTTTGAATTACCCCGGAAATTCGGCAAATCGTCATTGCTGCCCTTTTTTCGGGGACAGATTTGAAATCTCGGGGACAGATTTGAAATCTGTCCCCGGGTGCAGAAAACTAATCATTGACATCGACGGCGGGAAGGTTTATACATACTGCGCTTTCAGATTTGGTTTTGGCTGTTCCCCACTCCCCAGAGCCTGCAATAAAAGGCTTCTGGGTTTTTTTGCGCCTGAAGAATAGAGAGTCGTTGGGGGCAGGGTAAAACCGGAAGAAGACAGGAGTAATATGGCAAGACACGGCCAGGACAAATTCATCAAGCGGCAAAAGGAGCTCGAGCGCATCAAAAAGGCGAGCGAGAAAATGGCCAAACGGCAACAACAGAAGAAAGACAACATTACGAAGGAAAATGAATGAGTTTCAGACAGTTTAATCTACACATGCAGATCGAAAAGGGCATCGAAGCCCTGGGTTACACGGCGCCGACGCCGATTCAACTTCAATCCATGCCCGTCATTCTCCAGGGCAAAGACGTCATGGGCCTTGCCCAGACCGGCACGGGGAAAACCGCCGCGTTTGCGCTTCCCATTTTACAGCGGCTGATGAGCGGCCCGCGGAGAACGCTCCGCGCGTTGATCATCGCCCCGACGCGGGAGCTTGCGGAACAGATCCACGAGGTGATTGGCGGGCTCGGACGGGCGACGAAACTCAAGAGCGTCACCGTTTATGGCGGGGTGAACAAGAACCCCCAGATCCGGGCGCTTTGCCAGGGGGTCGAAATCGCCGTCGCCTGTCCGGGACGCCTGCTCGACCTCGCGGACCAGGGCGAAATCGACCTCTCCCATATCGAAGTTCTGGTCCTGGACGAGGCGGACCGCATGTTCGACATGGGCTTTCTGCCGGACATCCGGAAAATCATGAAACGCCTGCCGACCAAGCGGCAGACGCTGCTCTTCTCCGCCACTATGCCGGACGACATCCGGAAACTGGCGAAGGATATCCTGCATGACCCCGTCACGATCCGAATCGGGACAGGGGCGCCCGTATCCACGGTTTCCCATGCCCTCTATCCGGTGGAGCCGCACCTCAAGACGGCCCTGCTGATGAAGCTGATCGAGCGGACGGACACGGAATCGGTGCTGGTCTTCGCACGCACGAAGCACCGCACGACGCGCGTGGCCGAGCAGATGAAACGGGCCGGTTTTCCGGTCGCTTCGCTGCAGGGCAACCTCACACAGAACCGGCGCCAGGATGCGCTCAGCGGCTTCCGTGAAGGAAAATATCAGATCCTGGTGGCCACCGACATTGCCGCCCGGGGGATCGATGTCTCCGGGATATCCCATGTGATCAACTACGATATGCCCGACACCGTCGACGCCTATACGCATCGGATCGGCCGCACGGGCCGCGCCGCGAAGACAGGGGACGCCTTTACCTTTGTGACGTCCCAGGACAGGGCCTTCGTGGGGGACATCGAGCATGTCCTCGGGGAGAGAATCGAAAGACGCACGCTAACGGATTTCGATTACAACGTGCCGGCGCCGGCGGGTAGCAGTGATGCCGCCGACCGTCCCCGGCATTCTGTCGGGCGAAGACCGGCCAGAGTTTCCGAATATGCCCCGGTGAAAAAAAGGGGCGATTCCGTACATGGGGCGTCGCGACCCTCGGGACGCCGGAGCGGTACGAGATCGCTGGAAGGGTTCTCTGCATTCCGAAGTTCATCCAAAACGAGGTGAAACCGCAGTGGATTACCGGGTCCGGATCTCCCCGCGGGGCCGAAGGGTCCGCCTGAATCTGTCCGCCCGCGATGGGTTGACCATTGTCATTCCCAGGGGCTTCGATGCCCGGCGGATCCCCGCCATCCTTGAAACCCGGAAGGGGTGGATCGAGAAACATTTGAGGCGGTTTTCCGAGGAGACCCGGTTCATCGCCGGGAACCCGCCCGATATCCTGCCAGAAACGATCGATCTGCCCGCCCTCGGAGAAATCTGGCGTATCGCGTACCGGTCGACGGGGGTGCAGGAGGTCGTGGAGGTGAAGGCCGTCGGTCCTGGGGCGCTTGTCGTGAGCGGTGCGGTGGATGACCATGCCGCCTGCCGCAGCGTCTTGAAACGGTGGCTCCGCTGCCGGGCTGCGGAAAGGCTCGCGCCGTTACTGGCCCGACTCGCCGAAGAGAACGGTTTCCGGTATGACCGGGTGACCATCCGAAGCCAGAAGACCCGCTGGGGGAGCTGTTCCGTCCGGAAGACGATCAGCCTCAATTGCCATCTACTGTTTCTGCCCTCCGACGTCGTCCGCTACGTTCTGTTGCACGAGTTGTGTCACACCGTATTCATGGACCATTCTGAAAAGTTCTGGTTGCTCCTGGACGGTTTCGAGCCGGATGGCAAGGTCATGCGCCGGCGGATGCGCGCGGGCTGGAAGGATCTCCCCGCCTGGCTTTCATGACCCCTTGGGCAGAAGGCTGAAGTGTCCTGACCGTCCTTTCACCTGAAACCTGTCTGCCTGAGATGCAATACAGGAAAGATCCCGGTCGCAACGCGATCGGGATGGCGGCTTGCTTCAACTGGATTATTGTGAGATATAGCGGCGCAGGTCCATTATAATCGCTGAAAAGAGGTTGCGGATGGTCGGGAAAAGAGAGGTCATCGAGAAGGCGCGGGAGTGCGGCTTTGAGGATACGGGCTTCACCACGGCGGCGCCCTTTGATTCCCAGCGGTCGCTCTTGGATCAGAGGAGGGAGGAGTACGGATGGGCGATCCGGTCGGGTCTGGATCTGATCGCGGGGACCGACCCGCAGACCATCCTCCCCGGGGCGAAGTCGATCATCGTCCTGGTAGATGCCTATTTTCGCGAGGCCTTCCCGCCTTCGCTTGAGCGTCATTTCGGCCGCTGCTACCTCGATGACGACCGCATGACCGGCACTCGTCTGGGGAAAAGGGTGAAGGCATTGCGCGTCTACCTCCGGGAGAACGGAATCGATTCCAAGGTTCCCTTCCATCTGCCCCACCGTTTGGCGGCGGCGCGGGCGGGTCTCGGGACGTTCGGCAAGAACTGCCTCTTCTATTCCCGGAAGGTGGCTGCCGGCGGGTCGTGGGTCACCCCCATCGTCCTCGTCGTCGATCGGGAATTCGAACCGGACGAGCCCACACTCGAGGTCGGCTGCCCGGACTGGTGCCGTAACGCCTGCATTGCCGCCTGCCCGACGGGGGCGTTGAAGGGACCCCGGCATCTCGATCCGCGCCGCTGCATCTCATACCTCACCTATTTCGGCGAAGAACTGACCCCGCGCGAGTTGCGGGCGCCGATGGGGCTTTGTGTTTATGGGTGCGACCGCTGTCAGAACGTCTGCCCCCGTAATGCGCCCTGGCTTGCCCGGGAGCTTACAATGAACCGGAAGGCGGAGGGGATGGTCGAGGATTTCCGCCTGGAGAATCTCCTCCATATGGATAAGGCCTATTTTACTGCGAAGATCTGGCAGCACATGTTCTACATGTCCGACGCCGGCCTCTGGCGGTGGAAGGCGAATGCAGCCCGGGCGATGGGAAACACGCTAGATGAGAAGTATGTCTCCGAACTGGCGCGCGCCTTCCGGGAGAACGGCGATGAACGGACATCGGCGATGATCGCGTGGGCCCTCGGCCGGATCGGCGGCCCCGCTGCGAAACAGGTCCTGGAAGCCGCTCTTCCCGGCAGCAGTTCACCGGTGCGGGAGGAGATCCTGGCGGCGCTGGAAGGCACGCCTGCGACGGGGGAATGTTGAATGAGGAGCACCCGGGCCGACGCAGGATAGAAAAAGCCGTTATGCCGCGAAAGGACCTAAGGGATCCTGCACCGGGAGGATTACGACGCATGACCGGAAGGGCAGGGCGGCTCCTAAAGCCACTGCACCCTTGCCGGTTTCCGTGATACCAGCCTTAGATAGGTCACATCAGGGTATCCTAACATGAATGACAGGATCACCTTGTGATCCTTGGGGATCTGCATGGTTTTTTTAAGCTCGGGATTTGCCTCCGCAGCCATGACCAGGAATCCGCAGAAGCAGGTCCCGAGCCCGAGGACCTCGGCCATGAGCGCCATCTGCATGCCGGATAGACCCGAATCTACATCGAGCGGTCCTGTCCGGGCAGGATTGCCATGGCAGACAATAAGGGCCGGGGCATGGAAAAAGAGGACATCCACGCCCTTGCTGTTTAGCTTCGCCATCTCGCGCCAAATCCCGGCATAGATCTCCTGCAACTTGTAGCCTACAGTGAGGGCTTCGCCGGACTCCCGTTTCTTTTCTACGGCCTTCTTTATTCTATCTGCCTGCCCTACAAGGGTATCCACGGTCATGCCCCGAACGATCTCGATCGCAGAAGGGGTCGTTATCACTGTATATCTCAGGGGCTGACGGTTCCCCCCTGTCGGGGCAAATCGTCCGGCCTCCATGATTCTCTCAATCTTCTCCCTTTCCACGGGCTGTTTTTGAAAGATCCGGGTGCTCCTGCGAGAGCGGAACAGGGCCATCAGCCCCTCAGGACTTGGAAGGGTCGCCTTTTTGGGGACCGGTGCAAACTCCGCGTCCTCAAGGCCGGGAAACTGGAAGGCATCCTCAGGGCAGACCGCCTTACAGTGCCCGCATAAGATGCACTGAGCAGGGTCGATGATCTTTATGGACCCGTCTGCCTCCTTTAGCAATCGACTGGGGCAAACAGCGATGCAGGCCCCGCACAAAGCGCATCGTTCTTCATCTACGGAGATGATCTGCATGTCCAAATTCTCCTTCTGTTGCAATCGTCATATGGAGGTTCACAAACATTCAAACATACATCAGTACTGCCAGAAAATGGCAGAAAGAGCCAAGCAGAACAAAAACATGCCACAGCTCATGAAAACCGAAATGTTTTGAAATGGTTGGTTTCTTTAAGGCATACACAACGCCGCCCGAAGAATAGGACAAACCGCCGGCCAGAAGCAAATACAGTCCGTTAACGTTAAGATTATCCATCAAAGGTTTTATCGCTATGACCACCATCCATCCCATGCCGATATATATTAAAGTTGTGATCCACCTTTTAACATTAATGTACACCGACTGCACCAATATTCCGGCTATCGCAAGTCCCCAGATAACCCCCCCAAGCGACCATCCCCATGGACCTCTCAACGTGACAAGGCAGAATGGCGTATATGTTCCCGCGATGAACAGATAGATAGAAAGGTGGTCCAGTTTTCTAAATATCTGGTTCGGTCCTCCGGACTCTTTGGGAAGATAATGGTAAAGCGTGCTGAAGCTGTAAAGTATCAACATGGCCGCACCGTAGATTGAGAACGATACTATTTTCCATGCGTCTCCCCAGCCCGCCTTCACGAGGAGCACTATCGCTATTGCCGCAAACACCACTCCCGCAAAATGCAAAGAACCTGATACCGGGTCTTTGAGTTTCACTACGCCACTCCTGCCGATTATAGGGTAAATTGTCTAACAGGCCGAGATACATTTTCCCTGTCAAAGTCTTCCATTTCATGCGTTCGGTCGAGGGAGGGTTACCGACCTGTCTTTACTTCGGCTTGACGGCGGCGACGCTCCTCGCCTTCCTGGGCAAGCGCCTCGCGATTGCTCTCGTCGATCCGCATAAACGCGTCGCGCCACGCGTCGTTGTCCCAGCGGAACGGCGTCTGGATCGTTGTGCGCGGCATCCAGGCCCGATCCAGCAGATTCAGAGCACTTCCCACGATCGAGCTCTGCATCTCAGCGTCCCAGGGCTTCCCACATGGATTTCCCAAGGGAAAGTCGGTGAACACGAAACGGGCGACACCGCACTCCTCAACGATGTCCCGCGCGCAGCCCATGACTGCCGTGGATACGCCATTCGCCTCCAGATGCCGCGCGACCAGACTCACGGTCTGGTGGCAAACCGGTCAAAGCGCTGTGAGGAGCACGGCGTCGAGGCCGTCCTCGCGGCACCACTCGAGGATCCGGGGGGCGGCGCCCTGCGACGTCCTGCCTTGGCTGTAATCAGTGGGTACTCCGTAGAAGCGGGGCGACACCGGCCCGATGCGGCCGCCGGCGGCGTATTCGGCCAGGCGGTTTACCGGCAGAAAGCTGTCGACGTCGTCGGTGTGGGTCGCTTCCTTGTCCCAAAACAGGTCGTCCGTGAA
>MICJ01000067.1:9626-37940 GCA_001830835.1 Syntrophobacterales bacterium GWC2_56_13
GTTCCGCGTACGACTCCCGCATCAACCGCCCGGCCCCGATCATGCCCTCCGCCTGCGTTCTGCCCGCTGTCGTCACCAATCCCACCCGGCACTCGGAGATCGGCTTCCGTAGCGGGGTAAAAGGGACATCGTCGTGGTGGGCCCAAGTGTACGGCTTGGAGTAGCCCTGGGCGGCGTAGTACTCCCGGCTGCGATCGATGTAGCTCACGAAAGAACGGTACGGCCGAAGGTAATCCATAAAGACCCTCATAAAGGTACGTCAGTTGGGATGATAAGAACTTGTTTTTTTGTCATGGAAAAATACAAAGAGCTGTCTATTATGTCAACAAGTTTCTATGGTAATTTGGGAAGTCAAGAAAAAATTGCTGTTAAGGCAGTTCCGTTTTGTGATAGGAAATACCGTACTTACAAAGGGGAAAAGGGGAAAGGGAGAGGTTGTTTCATCGGTCTTGAACCATCATCGGGGGGGAGACAATGGGGATTCTGAAAGGGAAAACCGCGATCGTGACGGGTGGAGGAACGGGGATCGGCCTGGCCATCGCCCGGCGTTTCTGCGAAGAGGGCGCGGTGGTTGTGATCTGCGGCCGGCGCGAGGACCGCCTCCAGGCGGCAGCGGCGGGGATGACGGATGGCCTCGGCCGGGTGTGCGCGGTCAGGGCGGATGTGACCGTCGAGGAGGATATCCGGCGTCTCATCGCGACCGCGGAGGAGAAAACCGGGCGGCTGGACATCGTCGTGAACAATGCCGGGGTGATGCGCTTCGGGAAACTCGATGAGGTCGATCCCGCCCAGTGGGAGCTGCTCCTCAAGACCAATGTCTGGGGACCGTGGCGGGTCATGGTTGCGGCGCTTCCCGGCCTGCGCCGGGCGGGCGGAGGGTCGATCATCAACATCTCTTCCATTGCTGGAATCAAGGCCTTCCCCGCCACGGGACTCTACTGCATGTCCAAGGCGGCCCTCCAGACCCTCTCCCAGGTCATGGCGATGGAGGCGGCGCCTGATAAGATCCGGGTTAACGTTATCTGTCCCGCCCTCGTGGAGGAAACGGAGCTTGCCGACCCGATCTTCGGCCGTGAAGGCGTCCCGCAATTCTACGACACGCTCCGGCCGCTCCACCCGCTGGGACGGAACGGCCGTCCCGCGGATATCGCCGAGGCGGCCCTCTTTCTGGCCTCGGAGCAGAGCTCCTGGGTCACGGGGGTCCTCCTCTCCGTGGACGGTGGGCGACATCTGGCGACAAACCGGCCGGTCATCTAATAAATAAGGGAACAGGTTATGAAGATTGCAGTGGTTGGTCTCGGGGGGATGGGCGGTTATTTCGGGGGGAAACTCGCCCTGAAATATGCGGGTTCGCCGGAGCACAGGGTTGTCTTTATCGCGCGGGGAGAACACCTCGCAGCGATCCGGAGAGAAGGCCTTCTGCTCAAGACAGTGGAAGGGGATTACAAGGTCGTGGCCGACCTGGCGACGGACAACCCAGTCGAAGCCGGCGTTTGCGATCTGGTTCTCTTCTGCGTGAAAGAGTATGACCTGGAGGCGGCCGCGGCGGGGCTCGTCCCGCTTTTGCGTGAGAAAACGGCGGTTCTCCCGGTCCTGAACGGGGTCGACATCGCCGAGCGGCTCCGGTCGATTCTGCCCCGGGGCGTGGTCTTGAGCGGCTGCGTTTACATTTCCACCTTCATCGAAGCCTCCGGAGTCGTCCGCCAGGTCGGGGGGACCTGCCAGCTCATCTTCGGTCCCGACGACGGACAGGCCGAGACGTACCGCCCACTGGAGGCGTTCCTGAAGGCGGCCGGGATCAAAGCGGAGTTGTCGTCGGAGGTCGCCGTTCCCCTCTGGGCGAAGTATCTCTTCATGAGTCCGATGGCCGGCGTGACGTCGCTGATGGCAAAATCCTTCGGCGAAGTCATGGAGGATGAAAAGGGAAGGGGAATGGTCCGGGGGCTGATGGCGGAGATCGCCGCTCTCGCCAACGCGAAGGGGATCCCGCTGCCGGCGGACAGCGCGGAGAGCGGATTAGCCAGGATCGCGCGTTTTCCCTACGAAACGAAGTCCTCGTTGCAGTTAGACTATGAAAAGGGGAGGCGGACGGAGGTGGAGCTCTTCATCGGCTACGCCGTCCGGGCCGGACAAACCCTCGGCGTCCCCACGCCGCTCCACGAGGAGCTCTACGCCGCCCTGACCGGCAAGCCATCCTGAATCATCACTCCACTTACTCCTCTTTGGGAAACAGGGGGACGGGACCCTCGTGTCAAAATAACAAGCAGCCGACTACCGCTACCGGTAGAGAGAGTTCTTGACTATGTAATGGCGGACTTCGTCGGTGACCAGGTAACGGATGTCCTTTGACTCCTTCGCCCGCTTCCGGATATTGCTGGAGGAGATGTCGAGGAAGGTGACGTCGCGGAAGTAAATCGCGTGTCCCGTCGGTCCGAGGAATCCCTTCACCTCCTCGTCATAGGCGAATCGGGAGGCGAATTTTGCGCCGAGGATCGTCTCCAGCCCCGGGTTTAAGTAGCCCGGGCGGGTCATGACGGCGAAATGGCACAGCAGGAGCAGCCGTTCCCACTCCTTCCAGGTCCGGATCGCATGGAAGGCGTCCTGGCCGAGGATGAAGTAGAGATCGAGGTTTTCCAGCCGGTACTTATCCAGGATGTACTCCACCGTCTCCACGGAGTAGGATGCGCCATCGCGCCGGTTCTCGACCTCGGAAAAGGAAAAGGCCGGATTACCCTCGATGGCGAGGCGAATCATCTGCTCGCGGTGGTGGAAGGGGGTGATGGCTGCGTCGAGCTTGTGCGGCGGCCGCGAAGCCGGAACGAAGATGATCCGATTCAGGTCGAAGATCTCCAGCATCTCGGCGGCGCACCGCAGATGGCCGAAGTGGATCGGATCGAACGTGCCCCCGAACAAACCCCATTTCATATTCTCACCTGCCCGTTTCCGTAAATGATGAACTTGGTTGTCGTCAGCTCTTCGAGCCCCATCGGCCCGAAGGCGTGGAGCTTGGTCGTACTGATGCCGATCTCCGCCCCCAGGCCCAGCTCGAAGCCGTCGCTGAAGCGGGTTGAGGCGTTGACGAGGACCACGGAGGAGTTGACCTCCGCAAGGAAGCGCTGCGCCCGTTTGTAGCTCTCGGTGACAATCGCCTCGGTATGGAGGGAGCCGTACCGCCCGATGTGGGCAATCGCCTCGTCGAGGTCGCGGACCACGCGGACCGCGAGAATCAGGTCGAGGTATTCCCGGTACCAGTCCTCTTCCGTCGCCGTCTCCACATCCGGCAGGATCGCCCGGGTTCTCTCGCAGCCCCTGAGGACCACGCCGGCCTTCCGGAACGGGCCGGCCACGACCGGCAGGAACTCGCCGGCGACGGCCTCATGGACAAGGAGGGTCTCCATTGCATTGCAGACCCCCGGCCGCTGCGTTTTTGCATTCACGCAGATCCGGACGGCCATGTCGAGATCGGCGCCTTCGTCGACGAAGACGTGGCAGACGCCTTTGTAGTGCTTGATGACCGGGATCCGCGAATCCCGGACCACGGCGCGGATCAGATCCTCACCGCCGCGGGGAATGATCACGTCGATGGACTCCTCTAACTGGAGCATCTCGTAAACGGCCTCCCGGTCGGTGATGGCGACGATCTGGATCGCCGTCTCGGGGAGCGAAAGGTCGCGGAGGACCCCCTGAAGAACGCGGACTATTACGAGGTTGGAATGGATCGCCTCGGAGCCGCCGCGCAGGATGATGGCGTTGCCCGACTTGAGGCAGAGGGCGGCCGCGTCCGCCGTGACGTTCGGGCGTGATTCGTAGATGATGCCGATTACCCCGAGCGGGATCCGCATCCGGCCGACGACAAGACCGTTCGGCCGCTTCCACATGGAGGCGACCTTCCCCACCGGATCGGGGAGGGCGGCGACTTCGGCGAGGCCCCGGGCGATTCCCCCGATCGCTGCCTCATTGAGCGTCAGCCGGTCGATCATCGCCGGGGAAAGGCCGAGTTCGCGGGCCTTTCCCAAATCCCTTTCGTTTTCCCGGATGATGAGGGCCTGATTTTCAACAAGCGCGTCCGCCATCGCGACGAGCGCCTTGTTTTTAACTTCCGTGGAGAGCCCGGCCAGGACGATGGATGCCTGCCTGGCCAGACGGCCCATTTCTGTCAACTGCGACCGGATATCAGCCATCCGTTCCGTTCCCTTCTCGGTCATGCAAAGCAGGCGCACTTGCCTTTTCCTGCCGCGTAATCCATCTTAGTCGTTGACAAATCCGCTGCTGTTATATATGAATCGCACATCTCCAGAAAGACGGACGGCGGTAATGTACAGGACGTCTCAGGCCGTGTCAAGTCCCTTTCCGGGCCGGAAAATGGGGACAGCGTACAGGGATTTGTGGCGCGACCTCTTCGGGTCGAAGAACCGGCGCAGCGGACGATCAGCCAAAGGAAATATGGAAGTAAAGAACATCCGCGTAAGGGCAGGGCAGAGGGCCTATGACCTCATCCGTGCAGGCGGTTTCAGCCTGGATGGGATCTCGACCTATTTCGGACCGGCGAGCGGCCCCCGGTGGCTGGTTGCGAGCGGTTTCGATCTCATCCTGCTCAGGGAGGGACTTATCGGCAGGGTGCACCCGGTTTGGCTGACCGGCGCCTCGGCCGGCGCCTGGCGCTTTGCGGCCTGGCTGCAGCCGGAGGCGGTCAAGAGCTACCGCGCCCTCATGGAAGCCTATATCACTGCCACCTATGGGCGGAGGGATACCCCCGAGAAGATCCTCCAGTCACTGACCGCAATTATCAACGCCTATATCGAGGACGATGCCCTCTCCTTCGCTCTGGCTCACAAACGGTACCGCCTGGTGATCCTGACCTCTCTGTTCAGGCATCTGGCGGTCTCCGAACGGCCGTGGGTGCAGAGGGTTAGTTTTCTCCTGGGCTTTCTGGCCAACGCCATTAATCCCTCGCTTATCCACCGCTTCTTCGAGCGGATCGTCTTCTATTACGGTCCCCACCCCCCTGATTTCTGTCTGCGGAAGGGATTCCGCGGTCGTTTTTTTGCGCTCAACGAGGTCAACTTCAAGTCCGCCGTCATCGCCTCCGGCGCCATCCCCATTGCAGTCGCCGGCGTTCGTGACATCTTCGGGGCCCCGAACGGCATCTACCGGGACGGGGGGCTCGTCGACTACCACATCAACCAGGATTATTCGACGCGGGACCGGGGGTTGACCCTCTTTTTTCACCATCAGGAGCGGATCATCCCCGGCTGGATGGACAAGAAACTCAAACGGCGCCGGCCTCCGGATGCGTTTCTCGACTCCGTCGTCATGGTCTATCCCTCGCAGGAGTTTGTCGCGGGGCTTCCCGGCGGCCGGATTCCGGACCGCGGCGACTTCGCGACCTTCATCGACGACCCGGCGACGCGGATTGCGAACTGGCGGCGGGCGGTGGAACTGGCCGAGCCGCTCGGCGAGGAGTTTCTGGAGCTAATCGCGAGCGGTCGTCTGAAGGATGTCGTTGAAAAACTATAAACATCTCCTCACGAAGATTACCTTCCATTGATCAAACGCTTCGTTCATGACGAGACCGCTATTGACTGCCCCGGTGCTCTGTTGTAGAAAAAAGCCGGAAGGGGTGTATCCATGATCGATGCCGATGCGGCCCTGCGGGTCGAATATCTGAAGAAAAGCCTGACGCGGTGCGTACTCTGTCCGCAGATGTGCCGAGTGGATCGGGTCGCCGGCGAGAAGGGGTTCTGCCGACTCGACGCGGCGATGGTCATGAGCTCCGCCCTTCCTCATCACGGCGAGGAACCGCCTCTCTCGGGAAGGGGCGGGGCGGGGACGATCTTCTTTTCCTCCTGCAATCTCAAGTGCGTCTACTGCCAGAATTACCAGATCAGCCACTCGCCCGCGGGCCGTCCGGTGACCTTGGAAGAACTCGCCGTGATCATGCTGGATCTCGAGGCGAAGGGCTGCCACAACATCGAGCCGGTCACCCCGACCCCCCACCTGCCGGGGATCATGGAGGCGCTCCGGATCGCCCGGGGGCGGGGGCTTGAAATTCCCTTCGTCTTCAACTGCGGCGGGTATGAGCGTGAGAAGATCATCCGCCTCATCGACGGGATGGTCGATATCTATCTCCCCGATTTCAAATACGGTCTCGATGAGGCGGGGCGACGCTTCTCCGGCGCGGGGGATTACCCGCGCCACGCCCTGGCCTCCCTCCGGGAGATGGTCCGCCAGGTCGGCGACATCCTTGAGATCGAGGATGGCATCGCCCGGCAGGGGGTCCTGGTCCGCCACCTCGTCCTGCCGGGGAGGGTGGACAACAGCCTCGCGGTTCTGAAAATGATCCGGGAGGTCTCCACTGCGATTCCCCTCAGCCTGATGGCCCAGTACACGCCGATCCCGGCCGTAAGACAGCATCCCCTCCTCGGCCGGCGGGTGACGCGGCAGGAGTATGAGAAGGTGGTCAACGCCGCCGTCGATCTGGGGTTCGAGGAGCTCTACACCCAGGCGGTCGACGACCGGGCGCTCGTGCCGGACTTTGCCCGGGATCGCCCGTTCTTCTGGGAGGCGTCATAAGGATATCAGCGCGATCCTCACCCTGATCCTCTGGTTCATCAACCGGCGTTAGACCGGCGGATCATGCATCGCTTTTGAACCGCGATCGGGACAAATCGCTGGAAGAAGAGATGAAAGGAAGGTACGGCATGGCAAAGAGAGAAAGTATCGAAAAACGGTCCTGGAAGCCGGGAAACGTGCTGTCGCCGGTTCCGGCGGTCCTGGTAAGCTGCGGCGGGACGGTAGAATGGAAGCCGAACCTGATCACCATCGCGTGGGTGGGAAACGTGTGCAGCGAACCGCCCATGCTGTCGATCTCCGTTCGTCCCGAGCGGTATTCCCATGAAATCATTCGGACTACGCGGGAATTCGTGGCGAATGTTCCCTCGCTCCGGCAAACGAAGGCGGTGGACTGGTGCGGGGTGGTTTCGGGGCGCAGCCTGGACAAATTCGCAGGTGCGGGGCTCACGCCCGCGCCGGCCCAGAAAGTGAATTGCCCGATCGTCCTGGAATGCCCGCTCAACATCGAATGCCGGGTGCGCAAAACGCTGGAGCTGGGTTCGCATACGCTGTTCGTTGCGGAGGTGGTCGCCGTGCAGGTGTCTTCGGCGCTGATAGACGCGAAGGGGCGGCTTTGCCTCGAGAAGAGCGGTTTGCTTGCCTTCGCCCACGGGGAATATTTTGCGCTGGGGCGTCGCCTTGGCCGCTTCGGTTTTTCCGTGCGGAAGCGCACCCGCCGGCTCAGTCGCTGACCCGGTCTTTGCAGCCATAACCCGGTGGGGAAAACGTTAGATAAATGATCTTGACACACAAAAGCCGTCTTCATATACTCGGTCAGCCCAAAGGCAAGTTCTTCGCGGGTTGTTGAAAAACGCCCATCTGCTGCGTTCCCTCATCCTTCGTCGCTGCGACGTACACACAAGTACGTCTCACTCCTCAGGATTTCGGAGGCCTTGCATCTGGACGTTTTTGAACAGCCCTTTTTCAACAACCTCTAGTGGAGGGACTGATGCCGTACGCCATCACCGACGACGGAGTAAAGCTGTACTACGAGGAGACCGGGTCAGGCACGCCAGTCATCTTCGTGCATGAATTCGCCGGCGACCAATGCAGCTGGGAGCCGCAAGTCAGGCATTTCGGCCGGCGCTATCGCGCCATCGCTTATAACGCGCGCGGCTATCCCCCCTCCGACGTACCGGAGGCGATCTCCTTCTATTCCCAGAACCGCGCAGCCGATGATATCGCCGCGGTGCTCGATCATCTCGGCATCGACCGCGCGCATGTAGTCGGCCTGTCGATGGGCGGTTTCGCCACGCTGCACTTCGGCTTTCGCCATCCGGCGCGCGCCCTCTCGCTCACCGTTGCCGGATGCGGCTACGGCGCCGAGCCGTCGCAGCGCGAGCAGTTCCGAGCCGAGGCGGAGACGATTGCCGCCTTCATCAAGAGCCAAGGCATGGCCGCCTTCGCCGACAAATATGCGTACGGTCCCACCCGCGTGCAGCTCGAGAACAAGGACCCGCGCGGCTTTGCCGAATTCAAGCGCCTGCTGGCCGGCCATTCAGCCACCGGTTCGGCCAATACCCAACTCGGCTGCCAGCGCGAGCGGCCATCGCTCTACGATCTGGTGGATCAGATGAAGGCGCTGACCGTACCGACGCTGGTCTTGATGGGCGACGAGGACTGGTTCTGCCTCACTCCGGGGATTCTGATGAAGCAGAACATCCCGTCGGCGGCGTTGGCCGTCATGCCGAATTGCGGACATGGCATCAACGTGGAGGAGCCGGACGAGTTCAACTCGATCGTCAGCGACTTCCTGGCGCAGGTGGACAGCGGCCGCTGGCCCACCCGCGATATTCGTGCCGTGACGACGTCGATCACGGGCATGCGCTGAGCAAGCGGGAAGTAAAACCTTAGCAGCTTACGGCTGTGGGAGCAAACATCACAAAATCTGTTTATCCTATTGATATTGGTATTTTACATCGTGTTTATGATATCAGTAAATTCCTGCATCCGTCAAGTTGATATAGAGGGCACCGTTACCAGTTTAACCACAAGGAGTTATCCATAGCCGCCACCACAGCCTTTTCGGGGAGCGTCGCAGGGCGCCCGTTCGATTATGGGAGAACCTTCATCGACTTGATGACGACCGATGTTTCCGGGACATCCCGGAAACCCTTCTGCGTGCCAGTCTTGACGGCGGCGATCCTGTCCACTACATCCATCCCCTCACTGACCTTGCCGAAGACCGCATATCCATACCCCTGCGGCGTCTTGTCATGATGGTTCAGAAAGCCATTGTCGATCACATTGATGAAGAACTGCGCTGTGGCTGAATCGACTACCACGGTGCGAGCCATGGCGAGCGTCCCCGACCGGTTCTTCAGACCATTGTCCGCTTCGTTCTTGATCGGTGGGTTGGTCTGTTTCTGCTTCAGGTCGGTCGTGAATCCTCCGCCCTGAATCGCTGTCTTCAACTACAATCAAATGACAGCAATCTTGATGAAAATCGATGAATTCGGTTTGTAATTCTGAACTGTGGTTATTTCGAAAGAGGATCTTGAGGCATCAACCTTACACATTGAGTTCCTGATAATCCTGGCAAAGCTCTTGCCTGATCGTCGTTACTTCTCCACCTTCAAGGTACTCGTCAAATCCCATCGTTCTGTCTATGACCCTGGCAGGGGTAATCTCCGCGATCCTGTTCGCTACCGAAGTCACCAACTGTTGGTCGCGGGAGGAGAAGAGGACCACCTCCGGGAATGCGATCACGGCGCCCCTTTAGATGTTAAATGGGACGGTTGTCCCATTACTACATGGTGTTCATCTCCTATTTGGTGGCATTACGCAGCGCTAGAAGCCCAGTTCCTTTTCGAGGTCGGCTTTTCCTTTGTTGAATTTCTTCTGATCTGCCTCGCTTTTTTCCGTGGTGACCGCACCTTTCGCTTCCTCGGCCGACTTCTTCATGGTGCGCTCGGACTCTTTCATTTTCTTCTCCAGTTGTGCGGCCTTCTCCTTGGCCTTGGGAGATTCTGCAAACTTGTAATACGACATTGCGTTCCCCTGAGTGAACATCGGATTGGCGCGCTTCATGATGGTATCGCCCCGTTGCTCGGCCCGGGCTTTGGCCGGCTTGTCGCCGTCCGGTAAAAATTTCATCCAGTCCGAGGTCTTTTTCAGCTTATCGAGCGACCTCATGGTGGCCATCGCGACGTCGTTCGAGTTGCCGGACAGGCCCGCGGCATCCTTCTCCTCCGCCTTCATCAATCGGTCGGCGTTGGCCGAGGCGACTTTCTGAAGCTCCTGGCGATAGGCCACAGGTGAGGTATAGGGTTTCCGCTCACCCGTCTTGGGATCGCGGGGTCCATGGCGACCCCGGTCCATATCCCAGGCCGTCTTGAAAAACTCCAGGTCGTCCAATTTGGCGTGAACGACCTTCAGCATCACCCGGTTGGCCTCGTTGAAGTCGCCGATGGCTTCAAAATATTGAAAGGCCGATGTCTGTCCATCGGCACGCACCTGGTCTTTTGAATACAGCGCCCCTTTGGCCTCCGCCGCCTTTGCCAATTCGCGGCCGAGCTTCGGCAGGTTCGCCTTGGCTCTGGCCTGAATATTTTTATCGAAGCGATCGACACACTCGTCGTTGGCAATGGACTGATAGGCCACAAAAAATTCCACCGGCTTGCCCGACTTTTCAGTTTTGAGCGCAACCGCGATGGCGGCCTTAGCGGCCTTCTCTTCTTCGTCACCCATGCAGATGTCATCCGCGCGGACGGATGGAGACGCCAGAGCGAGAATCAGCAACACACTCCCAAGAATTTGGAATATCATCATTGACGTTCTCCTCAACTACCCCCCCATCATGTCTTTCATCATCTTATTGATGTCGATGTTTTCATCGTCCCCATCACTTGCTCTTGCCTCTCTCCCTGCTCTTCATCATCTCTTGAATATTGGGAACCCCGCCTTTTCCACTTCCCTGCCCCATCGCGGCGCCCATATCGTTCTTCGTGTAGCCGGGGGGAATCTCGAAGAGCTTCGGATCCTGCTTCTCGATCTTCAGATTGGTCAGCTCGCTCGACATGCGCATCTTCTTGTCGCCATCTTTCGACAGGAGGTCCATTTTCATCGTGATGCCGTCCTTGGTCGTCCAGAAAAATCCGCCGAACTTCGATCCGTCCTTCTTAGTTGCGATGACCTTGTACTTGGTGGTCTTGACGCCGTTGACCGTTTCGTCGCCCATGGCGGTCTGCTGCACATCCATGGTGTCGGGATCCTGCGAATCCGGCCGATCCAGTGACATCTCCATGTACATGTTCCCCATCAGTTGCCACATCACCTTCTTATCCTTGCGGATGATGGTGACATGGCCGCCCGCCCCGCCCATCTCCATGCGCTGCTTGCCTGGGGAGTGATAGATGCGGGACTTCATCGTCATGCCCCTTTCCGTGTCCATCGTGCTGTCGGCCGAATAGTCCACCTTCGGTTCCGGCGGGGGAGCGGACCAGCCGGCAGCGGGCAACAACGCCGAGAAAAGTAAACTGATAATAAAAATACTCAATACTTCAGCATATTTATTCATTAGAAACCCTCCTTTCAATTCACTGGTTATGAATACCCTTTTATCAGAGGAAGGCATAGGTTCTCCCAGGTTCCTGACGAATCCCTTGGACAACATGCCGTGGACTAATCCCCCTCCCCGGTGGAGTATCCGCCATCTCGCCTGTAACGGTGGCTTCGTTGCTGCCTTCAGTGTTCTTAATCACTTGGGCTCGCTCCACACCATAATCATTTTCGAGGCTGAACCCCTTCACGCTTTCGCATTACGGCCTGCGGTTACCCTGTTTACGCTTCACCCATGCAGTTACCTGCATAAATGCAAAACTCGGTTCTGACGGTCGGCTAACTTTGTCAGGTCGGCTTCTCAACCAACTGAATTCGCCAAGCTTTGCCTGGCGCAATAAGAACTTGCTTTTGCGTGGTTTGAGGATAGGGAAATCGGTCTTGCATGTCAAGCTTTTCTTTTACAGCAGTTTGAGGGGTCGTCATTGTAAGTCACCGTAATGATTAGATCACTCTTTGAAAAATCCGAAAATTCTTAAAAACGTGGAGCCATAGAATCTACTTATAGATCCTGACATTTCGTAGTTATTCACCTAAATATGAGGTGACTAATTCAGTACATCCTGGGCGCCCGGATGAGGAGGAGCAAAGAGGTGAAGAAGGAGGTTCTCTCCCGGGCCGGTCGATACCGGGAGGTTCACCCTGAGGGTTCATCCGCCAAAGACACTTCCCCCCTGAAGGTCAAGGAGGTGTTGGTGGATGGCCGCCGCTACATCGTCTGCCTGAATGAAAAACAGGCGCGCAAGGATGCGGCGAATCGGCAGGCGATCATCGATTCCCCCCAGGAGAAGCTCAAAACCAATCCGAAGGCTCTTGTTAAAGATCAGTTATGACTGGAAGCTCCTCGACCTCTGATTTTATCCAAAAGGTTAAGAGCATTTCTTATCTCTTTTCATTATTGCTCTTACTTTATTCCACGATTTAGTGATAAGGAAGCTCTCTTTCATGTTATCCACCATGCGGACATATTTCGACCAGGGGACAGCAAAGGTCAGTACAGTGGATGGAACACAGGGCCGTGCTGTTTCCCTGGGATGCCATAGGATAGAAAATATTCGAAATGGGGCGCCTGTTTTCTCTCGAAGCCAAGGTATCGTTTACCGCCGTGGCAACCAATCGTATGGGTATCAAAGCATAGGGTTTTCCCCTTCCGGACTTTCGCTAAATCTCCGATCACGCAACGATGTCCTTGGGGTGGTTTAGCCATAAATTTCGGTTCCGCCGAATTGGAATAGTAAAACCCGATAGGTAATTCAGCTCCGGGAAAATATCTATTCCAATTTTGTAAAAATCTCTCTTTAAATTCAGCGTCCATGTCTATCCCCCTTTATCGGTTGATATTGATACTTTCTCGGTCATATTCCCTACATCCAAATGCGTCATGTTTATCTTCCCTTCATATAACCTTTAGAATATCAGGGGAATGTCTTTCAGGAGCAGGAGGAATACTGGTCGGGTAACCCACAATAATAGGCGCCGCTATCCGGCAATCCGGGGGGATACGGATTTCATTGAGGATGTTGCGGTCGCGTATGCAAGCCCCCAATCCGATCCAGCAAGTTCCCAGGCCTCTTGACGTTGCCGAGAACATAAAATATGCAACCGTCAGGGCGCAGTCTACATCAAGAGAATCAACTTCTTTAGGACCGATAAAGAAAACCAGGCAGGGTGCATTGTGAAAAATATTGAACTGCTCATCACGCAGATAGGGTTCATAGTCTTTTATTGGGGATTCAGGATTCTGTTCAAGATCGGAAAGGAGATTCTTCTTACTTTCATCGGAGAGTTTTTTGATGTAATCACGGTTTTGGATAATGATAAACTGGCATGGCTGGCCGTTCGCTGCTGTCGGGGCAAGGCAGGTATCCTGAATGATCTCTTTGATGATTGATAAAGGCACTTCCTTATCCTGGAAGTCCCTGACAGAACGCCTGTTTATTAAAAGTGCCTTAAAATCCATATCGATGCTCCTTTGCTGTTTTGTGAACCATGGTTTATTTATGACTATCGTGATCTGTATTTAACCCGATAATCCAAATCACTCGTCTGTTCTGCCGCATTCCTTGCGTCACGGGAACGCTTTAAGAGGTTCTAACGTATCAAGAACTTCTACAGCTCTATCTGTTGCTTCTTTAACTGATTTGACAAATTTACCAGTCTCTGCTTCTGATTTCCTCAACTTATCAGGTATTTCCGCCTCTATTCTTTTTTTTCTCCTTTCATCTTCCGTTGCTTGTGAATCCCTCCATGCCTGCATTGCATCTTCTTTTTCTTTCTCCCAACGCTTCCTGTCTTCATCGTTGATATCCTTGTAGCTCTCAATTTTCTTGGCTTTATTTCTGATTTTTTCGGGCAAAGGCGTATTCGTTACAACAATAACACCGTTCTCATCAGTATAGCTGTATACGTCGCCGGATTCTGATCGAGGGGGAAAGAATGAATACGTAATTGTACAGAGGATGGTGGTTCCGAACAATAAAAGAAAGAGGGATGTTTTTTGTTTAAACATGACATATTCTCCTTTCTTATATGTAAAGGTGCTGTCAATGGAAACGCTGATATTTTTTGCATTATTACGTCATTCTGTTTTTAATATCAAGAATTTTCAGATCACCTGGCTGATGTGCAGGGCCTTGAATTTTCCGCCGCTGGACTTTGCCGCCTTGGTCAGCTGGATCAAGCAGCCGGGACAGCCGGTCACGACGACGGCCGCGCCGGTTCTCTCGATGTTTCTAAGCTTCTTCCCCAGTATCTTAGCCGAAATCGCCGGATAATCCATGTGGAAGGACCCCGCCCCGCCGCAGCACGTATCGGCCTCCTCCATCTCGATGAATTTTCCGGTCGCCTGCAGGAGGTCGCGCGGCTGTTTCTTGATCCCCTGCCCCCGCACGAGATGGCAGGGGTCGTGATAGGTGAGCGCTGCTTTCACTTTCCGTCTGGGCGTATATCCGACCTTCACGAGGTACTCCGTCAGATCCATTACCTTGCTGCTGAAGGCGGCCGCCCGGTCTCTCCACTGCGGATCGTCGGCGAAGAAGGAGGCGAGGTGCTTGAGTGTGCCGCCGCAGCTCGCGCAGTCGCTCACGACGAGGTCGGCGTCTTCGTAAAGCCGGATGTTCTTTCTGGCGAGGGCCAGAAACTCGCCGCGCAGGCTATGGGCGAGGTGAGGCAGTCCGCAGCAGACGTTGTCCGGCCGCAAGACGCGGGTAGTGGTCTGCAAAATCGCGAGCGTCTCGGCCGCGGCCCTGGGAAACATCATCCGCATGCCGCAGCCGTAAAAATACGCCACTTTCGTAGCTGCCGTGACCGTGACGTCGGCGGACGGCGCCTTCTGTCCGAGAGCGGCCGGTCCGGCGAAGGCGGCGAGAAAATGGGCCCGGGTATATTCATCCGGCGCCATGCCGTGGGGAAACAGATCGTTGAGGCCCAGCCTGCGCAGGACCGCAAGCGTGCCCGCCGCGAGCCTCACCAGGCCGGGGCTCTTGAGGAGACCGCCCACGGCCCTGTATTTCGCATTCGTCGCGCCGGTCCTCTCCACGAGAAACTGGCGGAGGTCGATCATCGCCTCGTCGGTCCTGACCTTGCTCGGGCAGTTCTCGACGCAGGCACGGCACAGCAGGCAGAAGTTGACCGCGGCGAGCGCATCCGGCGTCGACTCGATGCCCCCCTCGGCCAGGGCCCGGGCAATCGCGTTCTTACCCCGCGCGCTCGATAACTCGACGTCCTTTGCCCCGAAGAGGGGGCACACCGGCAGGCAGGCGCCGCAGCGGTCGCACTGGCCGGCCTTCTTTTTCGCCTCCTGCAGTAATGCGCTGTCCGTGGCCTTATCCATGAGTCTCGCTTCCTCTCCAGTCTTCAGTTTGGGAGGCTTCGTAAAAAGTCCAGAGGCAAGGCGCGCGAACCACTCACCAGATCTTGCCGGGGTTCAAAATGCCCTTCGGGTCGAGCGCCTGCTTGACGGCCTTCAGGGTCCTCAGGCCGGCTTCGCCCAGGGCCTGGGCGATGTAAGGCCGCTTGGTGATGCCGATGCCATGCTCGCCGGAAAGCGTCCCGCCGACGGCGAGGGCGGCCGCGAAGATCTCGTCGACCGCCTGGTGCACCCGCTTCGCCTCTTCCGGGTTGCCGAGATCGCAGAGGACCGACGGATGGAGGTTGCCGTCGCCGGCATGGCCGTAAACGGCGATGGTAAGCCCGTATTTCTCGGAGATGGCCCGGATGCGGCGCACCACTTCGGGGAAGGCGTCGCGCGGGACCGAGATGTCTTCGCCGAGCCGGTTGGGTGCGAGGGCGGCCACCGCGGAACTCAGACCCCGCCGGATGGCCCACAGTTCCTCTGACTCCTCTTCCGACCCGGCAGCCCGGAATGCGATCGATCCGCACTTCTTTGCCACGGCCTCGATCTGTTTCGCCTGCGTTGCGAGGGCCCCGTCGTCTTCGCCGTCGATTTCGATGATCAGGCAGGAAGCGACAGCCGGGTCGAGGTCAATCCTGCTGTGCCTGGCCACGGTCTCGAGGCAGAACCGGTCCATGATCTCGGCGGCCGTCGGCACGATACCCGCCTGCAGCATCTGATGGATCGTCGCGCAGCCGTCATCGAGGGAGCCAAACATGACCTGCAGGGTGCCGCGCCGCTTCGGCATGGGAATGAGCCTGAGGAGCGCTTTGGTGATGACGCCGAGGGTCCCCTCGGAACCTGAGAAGAGCCTCTTAAGGTCGTAGCCGGTAACGTTCTTGATGGCCTTGCCGCCGGTCTGGAGAACCGCGCCGTCAGCCAGAACCACCTCGAGGCCCATCACATAGTCGGAGGTCACGCCGTACTTGACGGCCCGCATGCCGCCCGCGTTCTCCGCCACGTTGCCGCCGATGGTGGAGAACTTCCAGCTCGCCGGGTCGGGCGGGTAGAAGAGCCCCCTGGCGGCGCAGTGGTTGTAGAGATCGATCGTGCGCACCCCCGCCTCGGCCGTGACCATCATGTTTTTCTCGTCCAGCTCGACGATCCTCGTCATCCTATCGAGGGACAACGAGATGCCGCCCTGCAGGGGTACGCTGCCGCCGGTGCGGCCGCTTGCGGCGCCCCGCGGCGTGACGGGGATCTCGTATTCGTAAGCGACGGCCATAATCTTCGCCACTTCCTCCGTGGTCAGCGGCCGGACGACGATCTCCGGCTTATTGGCCGGCAGCAGGGGCACGAAGGATGAGTCGTAAGAGTAGACAAAACGGTCCAGGTCGGACTCAAGGACGTTTTCCGGTCCCACGATTGCGTGGATTTTTTTCCTGATCTCATCTGTGATCATCTCTATGATCATCCCAATTGCCTCCCGTCAGGATCTCGCCGTACCATTTTTTCGCCGCTACGATTCCTGCCCGCTTTACGATGGATCGAAAAAAGAAAACAGGGGCAGCCCCCGCAGCTGTCCCCGTTTTTTATACCCTTCCTAAAACGATCAATCCACCAATTTATAGCCCTTCTATCTGAACAATTTCAGGCAAACATCAGCAGCATATGGATCGTAATGGTTTATCAAGCAGGGCCTTACCCCCAATACACCAGTCCTGTCTCCTGCTTCGTGGCGAGGTGGGGGTGGTTGGGGAGGACCCGGATGCCGTAGGAGTAGGCGCCGTTCTGCCGGACCGTGTAGGAGACGGCAAAGGTGGCGATCCCGTTTTCCGCCCGGTCGGCGATCGCAAGCGGGAGGCACTCCGGCTGCTCCGCGAAACCGGCGCCATCCTTCTTCCCGATGACCATCTCCACCAGGAGCTCTTCCGGCGCGAGTTTCCCGGGATCGATCCGGACGCTGACGTCGAGCGGTTTATCCACGATGATCGTATCGCCGCGGATCCCTTCAATACTGACGTCGATGAGTCGCAACGAGGAGAAGCGCATCGGGAGTTTCCGTTTCCAGTCAGCCAGTTCCCGGGCCATCCGGTAGGATTCCGCGTAGAGCTCGTGCTCCCGCCGCGCCGTGGGAAGATAGAGATCGTGGTAGTATTCGAGAAGCATACGCTGCGTGTTGAAACGGGGAACGAGGGTCTGCATGGACCGTTTGATCATGGCGATCCATTTCTCGGGGAGTCCGGACATCTCGCGGTCGTAGAAGAGGGGAATCACGCTGTTCTCGAGCGTCGTGTATAGGGACTGGCTGTCCTCCAGGTCGGCGCCGTCCGACTCCTCGGCGTATTTCTTGACGACCGGGCCGATGGTCCAGCCGTTCGCGCCGTCGAAC
Source organism: Syntrophobacterales bacterium GWC2_56_13 (assembly GCA_001830835.1). Taxonomy (GTDB): domain Bacteria; phylum Desulfobacterota; class Syntrophia; order Syntrophales; family UBA5619; genus JAKAFS01. Next base: position 27,023 of record MICJ01000067.1, read on the forward strand.
CCTTCGACCCACCACCCGTCGGAGATGCTGAGGTTGAGGACGCCGTTGGCGACCACCTTCTCGCCGCTGGTGCCGCTCGCCTCCAGGGGGCGGCGGGGGTTGTTCAGCCAGACGTCCACCCCCTGGACGAGGTGGCGGGCGATCCGGATGTCGTACCCCTCGATGAAGAAGATCTTTCCCCGGAAACGCTCGTCCTTGCAGACGCTGATCACCTTTTTGACCAGATCCTTCCCCATTGTGTCGTTCGGGTGGGCCTTGCCGGCAAAGACGATATGGACTGGCCGGGTGGGGTGGTTTATGATCCGGTCCAGGCGGTTGATGTCGGAAAGGATCATGTCGGCCCGCTTATAGGGGGCGAAGCGCCGGGAAAATCCGATCATCAGGGCCGCAGGGTTGAGTTTGGAGAAAAGCTCCTCCTGCCAGGTCTTCGTGTAGCCGTACTTCATCCAGTTGTGCGAGAGGTAATCCCGCAGGAAATCGATCGTTCCCTGCCGGAGTTCGTACCTCGTCCGCCAAAGTACGGTATCGGGGATGTCCTGGACGCGCGCCCACCGTTCGGTGTCGCTGATGTACCGTTCCCAGCCCATGCCGAGGTAGGTGTCCAGGAGGTCCTTCATCCGCGGGGCGATGTAGGAGAGCACATGGGCGCCGTTCGTGACATGGCTGATGGGGATGTCTGCCTCGTCGAATCCCTTCCAGACCTCCTGCCACATCCGCCGGGATACCTGCCCGTGGAGGCGGCTCACGGCGTTACTCTTGTGGGCCATCTTGAGGGCCAGGATCGTCATGAAGAAGGGCTTTCCCTCGCCGCTCTCCTTTCTTCCCAGCTCCCAGAACTGCGACCAGGAGATCCCTGCTCGCTTTACGAAGCTCGCGAAGTAGTGCTCTATCAGCTCCTTGCCGAACCGCTCGTTGCCTGCCTCCACCGGCGTATGGGTCGTGAAGACCGTGCCTCCGCGCACAAGCTCGCTTGACTCGTCGAATGAGAGTTTTTCCTCAGTCATCAGGGAGGTGATCCGCTCGAATACGAGGAAGGCAGAGTGCCCTTCGTTGATGTGATAGACGCGCGGGCGGATTCCCAGCTTCTTCAGCAGCCGGACGCCCCCCATCCCTAAGAGAATCTCCTGCTCGATCCGCGTCCGCAGTTCAGAGCAGTAAAGGCGTTCCGTGATCCTCCGGTCCTGCGGGGTGTTCCGCTGGACATCGGTGTCCAGGAGGTAAAGCGAGACGCGTCCCACTTTGACCTCCCAGATATTGGCAAAAAGCGTCCGCCCGGGCAGCTCCAGGGAGATCTGCACGGCGTCCCCCCGGTCGTCCTGGACGATCTGCACGGGTATGCTGGAGAAGTCGTTCTCCGGATACTCCTCCGTTTGTGTGCCGTTTTTGTCGATGACCTGTTTGAAAAAGCCGTTCTTGTAAAGGAGGCCGACGCCGACGAGGGGGATGTTCAGGTCGCTCGCCGTTTTCAGATGGTCGCCGGAGAGCGTGCCGAGTCCCCCCGAGTAGATAGGCAGGCACTCGTGGAGGCCGTACTCCGTAGAGAAGTAGGCGACCGGCGAAGACCATTTCAGGCCGTTCATCGATCCCACCTGGGGGGCCGGGGCCCGGTTTTCCATGTAGTCGTCGAACTGTCGGAAGATCTGCGCGTATAGGTTCATATAACTGGCGTTTTCCGAGGCCTCCTGCAGCCGTTCGGGAGAGACATTCTCAAGCATCCGGACGGGATTGTTGCCCATCACCGCCCAGACATTGGGGTCGAGGGAGGAGAAAAGCACGCGGGCGCCGGGGTTCCAGGTCCACCAGAGGTTGTAGGCGACCTCCCGGAGCCGGGAGATCTTCGGGGGGAGATTGGCTACCGCCGTGAATGTCCGGAAGTGGGGCGAAACGGAGACCGTCCCGGCATAGGTGTATATCGGCTCGGCTCTGAGGTCCTCCACGGTGAGTTTCTCCGCGCGGGTTTGAGAGACGAACAGGGCGCGGTCGTAGGCCTCCTCATAGCTCCGAACGAAATCCTTCCAGTTTGCCCGACTGGCCGCGGTGCGGGCGTTGACGCGCATGCACTGCAGTTCCTGTTCCTTCAGGGTAAGGAAATTCCGGAAGATGTCGAGGAGGTGATCGGCGATCGCCGCCTCGGGCTGTCCCAGGCGCTTGAGGAGGATGATCCCGTTGCACTCGCCCGCCGACTTCTGCGCCCAGAGACCGAAGCCGGCCTGATCGGTCGTGATCGTCGGTACGGCGTGGGCCGCGCTTTCCAGAGGGGTGTAGCCCCAGGGTTCATAGTAGGAAGGGAAAACCCCGAGATCACATCCGGCGAGCGCATCGTAATAGGTCATATTGATTAGGCCGTCGTGGCCGTTCAGATAGGCCGGGACGAAGATGACCTGGACCCGGTTCTGGGGGAGGTTCTTGAGTCCGAGTCGGTCGCAGGTCTGCAGGATGGAATCGGATGCCTCGTTGTTCAGGCGGTGGGTGGCGATCGGCGCCGGCGCCTGCTCGGTCCTGGCGGTGTCGCTCTGGAGCGGGGGGATCAGATCCGTATAGCCGCTGAGGACGAAAAGGTAAGCGAGGATGGTCTGGTCCGGCCCCATCTCCCCGTTCAGACGGCCGAGGGCCGACAGGAAGAGGTCGATTCCCTTGTTTTTGAATTCGTAGCGTCCCGAGATCAGCATGATTCTTGTTTCAGCGGGAAAATCCCTTCTGAGGAAACGGCCGGCTGCGGCGAGGAGTTGTGTCCGGGACTCCAGAGCGGGCGCCCGGTCGGCCGCCAGATCGGGGATGCTCTCCATGTCGAGGCCGTTCGGGGTGATCAGGTCCGGCGTCCGGCCGAGAAAGTTCTTCGCCTCCGAGGCGGTGATCTCGCTGACCGTGGTGAAGCAGTCCGCCTCGCGGGCCGATACCGTCTCCAGCGAGCATTTGGCCGTGATGTTGTGGGCGCTCGCCTCCCGTTGGGGCGAGATGTCGTCCATTGTCGTGTAGATGTCCACTCCGGCGCCGGCAAGAGCTCTGCCTAACATTGTCGCGTGCGTCGTGAAGACGGTGCCTATCTCCGGGACCCGTTTCTTCAGGCCGAGGAGTCCCGCTCCCGTCATCCATTCGTGAAACTGGGCGACGGCCTGCATCCCCTTTGGTCGTACGAGGAGGTTGTGGATCGTCTCGATCACCTCGCTCGCAGCGTAGCTGAACATGACAGGCTCCACATAGTCCCATCCCCCGGCGATGGAGTCGACGCCGTAGTCCTCCCAGATCCGGAAGAGGAGCTGATCCTTGTCGTACTTCTGGCCGAAGTTGACGAGGATGACCTTGGGCTCGCCGGGGACCTTCCAGCGGCCGAGGCGGCAAGGGATCTCCCTTATCGCAATTCCTTCCCGGACTTGGTCCCAGCACTCCTCTTCCGTCTCTTCGAAGTCGAGGTTGGTTTTCAGGTCCGGGCCGATAAGAAAGTAGTTCTCGCCATAGAGCCTCGTCGCCTCGGGAAGCTTGCTTGCGATCACCGTGTAGATCCCCCCTACCTTGTTGCAGACCTCCCAGCTCACCTCAAAGAGGAAGTGTTTGCGCGTCTCTGTCATGGATGCACTCCTTTTTCTGTTTAAGTGATTGCGATAAATCGTCGAGGATGTTCATGTAATTGATGTAGGCCTCATAGGGCGACTCAAAGGGGTTGAAGTAGCGGTGAACATCCCCGTCGGAAAACCATTTCGTGCACATGTAGTAAAAATGGTCGGACGTCTGGAGCATCCGCCATGTCTTGAAGATGCCTTCGTCCTTCCGCCGGCGGACGGCGGATTCGAGACCATAGAGGGAGCGGGCCGCATCCTGCTGCATGGCGTTCCCCAGCCAGGCCGTCATGTCCCTCTCCACGTCCGCCCAGGAGATGAAACCGGGACAGTCGATCTCCCCGGCCGGATCATGGGAGGCGGCCACTTCCGCGGGCGTCTGAAAGAAAAAATCGGGGTGGCGGAGGATCTCCCCGGGCAGGGCCGAAAGAAATTCGAAGATCCCCGTCTCCCGCCACTGATGTTCGCCGAAGGTCTCGTAGTCCATGAACAGGTTGACAACCGCCTCCTTCCCCCCGATCCGGTGGAGCCAGTGGGCGTACTTCTCCGCCGTGAGTGGGTGTTCGGACCAGGCCGCCTCGGAGAAGCGGAAGGCCACGTCGTCCGAGAGGCGGTAATTCCTGAGCAGGAGCTTCAGCTTCCCGCAGCCCGCCGGACGGTAGGCCCGGTTTGGGCTCCGCCGGCCCAGGATCTTCTCGGTTCCCTCGGCGAGAATGACTGCATAACCCAGCTTATCGACCGCCTTCGCCAGATCGTTGCTGTAGATCAGCTCCGTGTGGCGGAAGGTCCGGCCGTCCTGGCCGAAAAGGGCCCGGATCCGCTTGCGGTGGAGGAGGACCTGCGCCCGGAACTCCCGCGGCGAGAAGAGGAAGGCGAGGGAGTGGCTGTCGGTCTCATTCAGGAATTCGACACATCCCGTCGCGGCCAGCCGCCGGAAGCTCTCCAAGACATCCGGGCGGCGCCGCTCGATCTGGTCGAGGACCACGCCGGAGAGGGAAAAGGCGACCCGAAATTTCCCGCTATGTTCCTCGATCAGCTTGAGCAGAAGCGCGTTGGCAGGAAGATAGCACTTCTGGGCGACCCTGTCCAATATCCGGTGGTTTTCTGCCTCGTCCTCATAGTCGTGGACATGGCCCACGTCGAAGAAGGAATACCTCCGGAGCCGGCAGGGCTGGTGAACCTGAAAATAGAGACAGACGCTCGGCATGCGTATCACATCCCCTTATAGGGACAGATTTCAAATCTGTCCCCATTGTACAAATCTATCCCCGTTCCGGGGCGGACGCAGCCGCCTCCCGGTAGATCTCCACAATCAACTCCGCGGCCGTTTCCCAGCGGATCTTTCGGAGTTCCTCGCGGGCCTTCTCCGCCATCTCGCCGGCCAGGACTGGGTGTTTCAGGACGGCGATAATCTTGGCAGCCATCTCCCGGACATCCCAGAAATCAACCTTCAGGGCGTGTTTCAGGATCTCTGCGACGCCAGACTGGCGGGAGAGGATCACCGGGACGTCGTACATCATCGCCTCGAGGGGGGAGATGCCGAACGGTTCGGAGACGCTCGGCATGACGTAGAGATCGCTCATGGAGAAGATCCGTTCGATCTCCTCCCCTTGGAGAAATCCCGTGAAGTGAAAACTGCTTCCGATTCCCAGTTCGCCGACCCGTTCGATCATCTGCCCCATCATGTTGCCGGCGCCGGCCATGACGAAGGTCACGTCGGGAAGGACCCGGAGGACCATGGCCGCCGCCTCGACGAAGTAGTCCGGCCCCTTCTGGAAGGTAATCCGGCCGAGAAAGAGGACCATCTTCCGGTCCCCCTTTCGTTCGACGCGGTAGACCCGCTGCGCCTCCGCCCTGGTTACGGCGTTGTAGATCACGGAGATCTTCTCCTGCGGTATTCCGTAACGCTCCACAATCATCCGTTTTGTCCGGTGGCTTACGGCGATGATCCGATCGGCCTTCCCCAGACCTTCCCGTTCGATCTCAAGAATCTCGTGGTTGACGTTCTCGCCGCTCCGGTCGTATTCGAGGGAGTGGACATGCAGGATGAAGGGTTTTCCGCTGATCCGGCGGGCGAGGAGGGCGGCGGGAACGGTCATCCAGTCGTGGGCGTGAATGATCTCGAAGGAGAGGCGCCGCGCGAGGGCGCCGGCGGCCCGGCCGTAGCGGGCCACCTCGGCGATCAGGTCGGGGCCGTAAACGGCGGCGGTGTCCCTAAACCTTCCTTCTCCGAAAAGAAAGAGGTCCCGGTAACGATCCGCACTCAGGTAGGGGCTGAGCAGGGCAGGGAGGGGGTGTACCGTGAGCCGCCGGAGCAGCTCCGTTTCCCCCTCTTCCGGGTCGGGACCGGAAAGAGGGATGCCGGAGGTGGAGACGAGATCCAGAAAGGGAGCAGTAGACGTCTCTCCGGCATGCGGCAGGACGAAGGTTATCCGATGGCCCAGGCCGGCCAGGGCCTTAGTCATGCCGAAACAGGCCGTGCCCAGGCCGCCGCTCATCCGGGGCGGAAATTCCCAGCCGAACATGAGAATGCGCATGGTTAACAACCTCCTTTTTTCTTGAAGGGGCCGTCCCCGGTGGGCGGGAGAGAGGACAAAACGGCAACGCAAGGTTGGCGGCCCTGAAAAAAGTAAAAATGACAGGTTTTATACGAAGCCGCCCCTTATTTGAGGCGCTAACGACTTTTTTACGACAGCATCGAGATTAAAAAAGGTTTCCTATATGGAGCTGCCCCAATGGCTAAATCGAAGTGATCCTGACACAGTTGCGCCGAAAAGTAAACCCCCGCATATGAATTAGGGAGAGGGCCTGTTTATTTCCGGAGGAGCAGGTACAGGCGGATCAGTTCGGCGACGCTCCAGGCCTGCGCGATGCAGCCCCCCGGCCGGTGGGGGGGATCCCCGTCGAAGACCTCGGAGACGCTGCCGATCCCCGCCTCGACGAGGTGGCTCTGCAAAAAATTCCGGACGTGTTTCCTGAGGGATTCCTTTTCCTGTTCCCGGTCTTCGGCGACACGGAGTGCGGCTTCGCCGAAAGGGCCAAGCAGCCAGGGCCAGACGGTACCCTGGTGGTAGGCGGAGTCCCGCTCCGCGGCGTTACCCCGGTAGCGGCCCCGGTAAGCCGGATCGGCGGGCGAGAGGGTTCGGAGTCCGCAGGGTGTGAGGAGGTGCTCGCGCACGGTCCGGACGACGCCGGCCTGCTCAGCGGGATCAAGCGGCGAGAAGGGGAGGGAGACGGCAAAGAGCTGATTCGGCCGGACGGCGCGGTCGAGAAGACCGTTGTTAAAGACGTCGCCGAGGTAGCCGCCCTCGGGGATCCAGAAGGTCTCTCTGAACGACCGGCGGAGCAGGGGAATCAGGTCGGCGAAGGACCATTCCGGATCGCCGAATTCAGTCGCCAGTTCGCGGGTGAAGCAGAGGGCATTGTACCACAGGGCGTTGATCTCCACCGCATAACCATGGCGGGGCGTCACCGGCACTCCCCCTACGGTTGCGTCCATCCAGGTGAGGGCCGTTCCGCCCTCGCCGGCGTGGAGGAGGCCCCGGGCATCGATGCCGATGCCGAACCGTGTACAGGCCATAAAACGGTTGATGATCCGTTTCATGACGGGCCAAAAAAGGCTGAGGACCAGATCGGTATCGCCCGTGATCCGGAGGAACTCCTGAATCGCCCGGAAGTACAACAGAAAGCTGTCGACGGTGTTGTAGGCCTCGGGTGTGCCGTCGTCGGAGAAGAAATTGGGCAGAATTCCCTCCCGCTCGTGGCTGCTCAACTCGGTCAGGATGGCAATCCCTTCCGTGATGCGGCCGGTGCAGAAGGCGAGGCCGGGGAGGGCGATCAGGGTGTCCCGTCCCCAGCTCCCGAACCAGGGGTAGCCGGCAATGACGGCCGGCCTTCCCGACGGAGTGTTGATGAGAAACTGTTGTCCCGCCCGGATCAGGGCAAGGAAGATCCTCCGATCCTCTCCATCGAATCCGGCGGCAATCTTTTCGTCCTCTGCCGGCTTACGCTGCCGCCGGGCGACCTCGGCCTCCCAGAGCGCGGACGGATTTTCCCCGTTAAGGGTTTTGCCTGCCACCCCCCCGTCGTCTGTTATCCCCTGACGGCGCAGGGAGAAATCGGTTGCCCGGGGTATCACCGGTTCCTCACCGGGGTGGCCGTTAGAGACCATTAAGATCAACGACCCCCCCGCCGCGATCTCAACCTCTACAACCCCTGGCAGAAAGAGATCCTCCTGCCAGTCGAAGCCGCGCTCCCGCTCCTCAACATATTCGAAACGGTAATACCACAGAGGGGAAGGGATGAAGCGGGAGGCCGCCGAGGTCCGGAAGAAAAGGGGCGGCATACCCGCGTACGGTTCAATCCTGAAGCCGTTTTCGATAATTTCAGTCCGGCTGCGGAGATAGGGATTTTCATGGGCGAGCGTGTGATGCTTCCTGAAGGCCAGGAAGGGTTTCAGGCGGAGAACGCCCGTCGCCGGGCCGTGTGTGAGATCGTAACGGACAAGGAGCGCGCCGCTGTGGCGAACGAGCATCACCGATTTTTGCATGCAAATTTCCCCGGCCCGGTAGATGAACCGGGGGCAGGTGTCGAGAATAAACTCCCGTAGAAGAGGCGGACCCGGGGGGAAGAGAATGCCGGGATACCGGTGGCGGCTGAAGAAAAACTCCTCCCCGTTGACGAGCAGAGAATCCTCCAACTTGGAGAGGAGGACATGCCGTCCCTCGGGGAGCCTGAGATTGGACACCATCAGGCCGTGGTAACGCCGCGTGTGGCAGTTCTCCAGGGTGCTCGATGCGTATCCCCCCCGGCCGTCGGTCTCCAGCCACTCCATGTCGGTCTCGTGAGAAGCCGATTCTATGGTGTTAATCCGGATCATGGGGGTGTCTCACAGAAGGCAGGGACGGCGCCCCTGTTTTTTCGCGGAAAAATAGGGGCGCTGTCCCAATACTTTTCTACTGCGGCGTGTTGACGATCTCGACGCCGGCCGGCGGTTTGAAGTCGAACAACTTGTCGGAGATGCCGCTGTTCACCCGGACATTGATGAAATTGAGCCGTGTCGTGTTTCCATAGGCGTCGCTGAAACTGCACCGGGAGATCTGGAAAGTCTTTCCATCGATGGACAGATAGAGCCGGTCGATGCCGGAACCGGTCTCTTTTGCGGTCAGGGTGAGGAGGTAGTTCCCGCCTTCATCGAGAGGGTTGTCTTTCGTGAAACGGATCTGGAAATCCTCGGAGAGTTTGCCTATGCCGGAGAGGAATCTGATCGCCGCCTGCGATCGGTAAACATCTTCGGTATTCTGAAGGTAGACCATACGGTCTTCGGGGATATAAAGCCAGGCCTTCCGGTCATTGATAACCAGCTTCTTCGCCTTCGGCTTCTGATAATCCCACAGCATCATCTTCGGATTCCTGAAGTAGACCGTTCCCTCTTCCCGTTCGGTTTTCTTCATGGAGCGGATCGTTACCTCCTGGATGAACCGGGCCTTGAGGTCCGTCGTCTTTTCGTAGGTCTCCTGGGCCTTCGCGATCAATTGCTCCAGGGAGAGTACCTCGGCCCGGACCAGCGCAGTTGGGGAAAAAAACATGACGGCCAGGAGGATGGCGATCCCCGCCCTTCCGAGGACGGGGGAAGGTCCCCTCCGGGCAGAAAAAATATCCTTCCGGAAGTGCGGAAATGGCACAAATTTTTCCAAAGGTTTATAACTCCGCAAAAAAGTGCCGTAAATAGCCGAGGCGGGGCCGTGTAATTGTAACTTAATGTTATCATTGATAATATTCACTGCACGCGCCTTATGCAAACCGGTATATAATCGTGACAATTGAAGAGTTACGGAAGTTCTCCACAGGCTTGTCCACAACCTTTTCCACATCCCTGTGGAAACCCCTCTTAAGTTCGCGGATCAAGGGAAAGATTGGGCTTCTGATCCATCCGCGATTTTGATCCGCCAGCCGAACGGATCATCTTTCTGGCCGTACTGGATCTGGAGGATCTCATTGTACAGCCTTTCTGTGAGACTGCCCGTTTTCCTCTCGTTGATGGGGTATTCCCTCCCCCGGTAATAGATCAGGCCGATCGGCGAGACGATAGCGGCCGTTCCCGAGGCGAAGGCTTCCCGGAGAGCGCCGTCGGCGATGGCGCCCATGACTTCATCCATCGAGAGCCGCCTTTCCACGACCTTCACTCCCCAGCTTTTGGCGAGCCGGATGACCGAGTCGCGGGTGACCCCGGGGAGGATCGTCCCCGTGAGGGGGGCCGTGATCAGTTCATCGCCGATCACGAAGAACATGTTGCTCGTTCCCACTTCTTCCACGTATTTCCTCTCGACGGAGTCGAGCCACAGAACCTGGGTGTAACCCATCTTCTTTGCAATCTCGCTCGCGTAGAGGCTTGCCGCATAGTTCCCGCCGGCCTTGCAGTATCCGGTTCCCCCGGGAGCTGACCGGGAGTATTCTTCCGTGACGAAAATTTTAGTCGGGCTGAACCCCTCGGGGTAATAGGCCCCCACCGGTCCCATGATGATGAAGAAGAGGTACTCGTTCGCCGGGTGGACGCCGAGGGCCGGTTCCGTGGCGATCATCGTCGGCCGGATATAGAGGGAGGTCCCGCTGCCGTGGGGGATCCAGTCTTCTTCCAAGAGGATCAGTTTCGTCAACGCCTCCAGGAAAAGATTCTCATCGACCTGGGGCATGCAGAGCCTCTCCGCCGAGACGTTCATCCGCCGGATATTCTCCGTCGGCCGGAAGAGGAAGATGGCGCCGTCCTTCCCCCGGTAGGCCTTCATCCCCTCGAAGATCTCCTGGGCGTAGTGGAGGCACATCGCCGACGGATCAAGCTGGAGAGGCCGGCAGGGTTCGATCAGGGGATCGTGCCAGCTCCGGCCGGCGTGGTAGGGCATGGTGAAAAAATGATCGGTGAAGATCTTGCCGAAACCAAGTTTCGCTTCATCTGTTGGTTTCGTCTTCCTCTTTTCGGGAGCGGCCTGAATAACCTTGATTTCCATAAATCGTCTCCTTGTGCAAACGCCCGCTGATAATTGCTTCCGGGACACTTACCACTAAATGAGCCGGCGATCAAGGCTTCTGTACTGGATGGCTTCCGCGACACAGGAGGGTCGGAGGACGGGTTCGCCTTCGAGGTCCGCGATGGTCCGGGCGACCTTCAGGATACGGCTGTAGGCGCGGGCGCTCAATCCCAGGCGGTCGATGGCCATTTCGATCAGCTGTCGCGACTCCTCGTCTAACGGGCAGACGGTCCGGACCTGGCGGTCGGACATGCGGGCGTTGAAGAGCGTATCATCGCCGTTGAAGCGCTGCCTCTGGATCTTACGGGCCCGTTCGATCCGGGCCTTGATCGCGGCTGA